>CAYUNA010000081.1:0-11384 GCA_964445895.1 uncultured Saprospiraceae bacterium
GGGGTAATATTTCGATAAAAATCCCCCGTAGAGACGTGGCACTGCCGCGTCTCCACCCCACCCCCAACGTCAGCCATCCCACGCCCAATGTCATCCACCCCACCCCCATCCTCCCGTTCCCCCAATATCAAAATCCCGTGAATATGATTCGGCATCACCACAAATTCCCCCAATTGCACATGGTCAAAATGTTTCGGAATTTCAAACCAATACCCCTGCACCATCGCCCCCGCGGGTGACAATACCATCCGCCTGTTTTTAACGTCCCCAAAAAAATGTTGTCGGTTGGCGGTACAAATGGTAATAAAATATGCACCTGGATTTCGATAATCCCACCCTGGTTTTCGGGCAGATTCAATACGATATTTGTTTTTGTATTTGGTCATGGTTGGTTTTTACCACTGTAGAGACGCGGCAGTGCCACGTCTCTACGCCTGATTGAAAAACCAAATCTACCATTTCTGTAAAAAGAAAACAATAAAATGTAGCGTTTTTTGTTATTTTATTTTCATTTATATTTTTTCTTTTAGTTGCAATGCACGTCATAATATTTACCCCAAATAAAAAAATGCCTAAGAATCAACATTCTCAGGCATTTTTTTAAACGTACTTTAATTATCTATATCCTACCTCACCACTGTAAAGAAACCCGTCAGCGGCGTCTCTCCTTCCTCCAACATCAAGATATAATAATAACTACCCGCCGGCAACGGTTCTCCCTTATACGTTCCTTCCCAATCATTATTATAAGGCTTCGATTCATACACCTTATCTCCCCAACGATTGAAAATCATAATATTGTTGTTCGGGAAATTACCGCCCGCCAAACAAGGGAACATCAGTGCATCATTCATGCCATCACCATTTGGAGTAATCAAGTTCGGTGCAAAGCAATCATCCGCAGCCGTCGTGCCGCCGATAAGGAACGAAACCGTTACGGTATCGCAGGCGGTAACTGCTGGACAATCCAAGTTGCAAATCACATATTGCATCGTATCGAAGCCGAAGAAATTCGCGTTCGGTACATAGTCAAACGTGCCTTCGTCATCCAATGGAATCAACGTTCCGTGGCTTGGTCGCGTGACCACTTCAAAGGAATAGTTAGTAACGTTTCCGAATAAATCGTTCTCCAAAACATTGATATTTTCTATGGATTCATTGAAGGCGATATTGTACAAATCTTCTACACCTTGCAAGTCATCTTGTACCACAATCAACGCAGAATCAACTGAGTAATTCGGACAATCCGGCGCAGATAATGACCAGTAAAACCAGTTTTCACCAGCGACCAAATCCGCTACCAAAGTCGTCGGATTCGTTGGATTGACGATGAGTGCGCCAGTATTACTTGTCCAAATACCTTCACCTTCGCTTGGCACTTCAGCCGTCAAAGTGAACTCCTCTTCGCCACATGCATAGAACAAGTCTTTAGCAATATACGCGTTGTTTGTCGGGCCATCCATAATGGTAATGAGGACGGTGTCTGCGCTGTAATTTTCGCAGCCGCCTTCCGTCAATGACCAGTAGAATTCGTAAGTGCCCGGCACAAGTCCGTTGATTGGTGTATTTGGATTATTGGCATCAACGATAGTCACACCAGCGTCGATTTGTCCATCAGGCTGCGTCCATGTACCGACGGCTTGCGTTGGCGTGGTTGCATCCAAAGCGATGGTCGTACGTCCACATAAGTTTTCGTCTGCACCAGCAAACGCGAGGTCTGCAGGAACGACGGCTACATTGTAGATAACCGTATCTAAAGCGTATTCGCCACAGCCGCCTTGTGATAATGTCCAAACGAACACATTGTCGCCGACTTGCAAATCTGCAATTTCAGAGTTGGCAGCAGTTGGTTCGAAGATGGTTGCGCCCGTTGGTGACGTCCATAACCCTGATGCACCTGCCGGCAAAGTTGCGTCCAGGGTGGCAGTTACGCCAACACACAATTCGATGTCTTCGCCTGCGTCCGCTACCCCATTTTGTGGCAATGATGCTACATTGACAAACGTTGGTTCGGAAGCATCTGCTGTACAACCGTTTAAAGTCATAACAACGTAGTAGTCGCCTGTTTGATTTTCATCCAAATCGGCAATACCGATAAAAGTGGTGTCCGTTATGCCAATCGAAACCATTGTTGTTGCATCAAACCATTCATAAGTGACGGAATCAGTTGGATTCAAATCAATTGGATTCAAAATCGTCAACGTTGCGCTATCGCCTTCACAATACGGGCCATCATTGGCAAGCATCGCTACTGGCAGGGCTTGTTGTACATAAACAGTCGTCGTTGCCGAAACTGCCGTCGCACAGCCTGGCACTTCTACAATTACATAATATTGTCCTGCGTCGTCTGCCGAAATATCGGTCAATACAGGATTAAAATTCGTCGAAGAATAGCCATTTGGTCCAAACCATGTGTAGGTCGCACCCGCAATAAACGGTGTGGTTAAAATAACCGCACTACCATCACAAGCTGGATTGGTCGGACTGGTTGCATTGGCGGTAGTCGGTACAGACATTGCTCCAAAAATGGAAACACTCACTGCATTCGAAACGCCTGATTGACAGCCCGTTACGTTTACTTGAACCGTATAAATTCCAGTATTCGCGCTGTTTGGCGAATTGATAATAAACGTTGGATTAGCGGATGTACCTAATAAGTTTCCATCCAAAAACCAAGTATAAATCGCGCTATTAGAAGCCGCTGCAGTAGCATTCAACACCAAAGGCTGACCTTCACAAAGCACATCGTCATTGACGGTCAACATCGGCGTAGCTAAGGCATCCGTTGATACGGAAATGGCATCCGACAAGTCAGATTCGCAACCATTCTCTACCAACTGTACAGAGTATGGCGAAATGGCATCTGCCGAACCTTCTGTTATCGTCAATACCTGTCCATTACCAATCACTTGACCTAAGCCGTTGTACCAAACGTAAACTGGCGAACCAGGTGAAGGTTGTGGAACCGATAAAATAATCTCGCCGCCTTCACACACCGGACTATTAGAACTCGCAACTGGTGCATTTGGTGCGACTTCAATATCATTGACCGTGATGCTTTGTGCAACAAAACAGCCGTTTGAATTGGTAATCGTTACCGTGTATGCTCCGTTGTTATTGACATTCGTTACTGGAATGAATGGATTTGATGCATTTGACGTAAAGCCATTTGGTCCTGTCCATTCGTAAGTCACACTACCAGATACGTTGCCTGCATTTGCGGAAAGCTGCATACTGCCGCCTTCACAATTGCCATCATTTAAGGTATAACTTGGTGCAGCAGTTGGCTGTTGCAACATTTCAACATTGATAATATTGGAAGTCAACACACAGCCATCAACTTGTACCATGACAGAATATTCGCCTTCGTTTGCGGCAGTAATTTCATTGATAACCAATTGATTATTATTTGAACTTGCCACTATCGTCGTCCCTTGCAACCAAACGTAATCTATGTCAGAACCCGCATATTGGGTTGTCGTCAAGATTAAAGTCTCGCCTGCACAAGCTACGTTGTTTGCTGTGATAATTGGCTGCGCAACTTGGTTTGGAATCACCGATACTAAGTTAGTACCATACGTTGCTTGACAGCCATTTCCATTAGAAATTGTTAATTCATAAATACCGTTAGCGTCCTCATTTGCATTTGGAATCACTGGATTTTCTAAGTTCGACGTAAAACCGTTTGGACCTACCCAACTGAACTCAAAGTTACCCGCCGTTGCCACATTGGCAAACAATTGTAAATCGCTTGGCGAACAATCTGAGTTCAAAAAGTAGGCTGCTTCCGGTTGTGCCTCAGGTGCGGTCAAGACCTCAACTAAGGTGGAAGCAGCCTCCGAACTACATCCATTGAGCGTAATAAATAGCTCAAAAACAGTATCTTCAATGATGTTGGAAATAACAGGACTTGCTTGAGTAGAAATGATATTACTCTCTCCAGCTATGTACCACTCGTAAGTCGCGTTTTGAATATTGTTAGCAAATAACTGCGCCTCTCCGCCTGCACATATCGCGCCGCCGTTAGTTGCAATCGCTTGCGGTATTTCGTTAATCGTTACCTCTACTGGTGCAGATAATTCTGACCAACAGCCGTTGCTATCTTTTACCTGGACACTCCAGTTTCCACTTAAGTAAGATTCGTTATTGGCATCCAAGGTAGTCGTGCCTACGGTAGTCATCAACCCATCAATATCTAAAGTAGAAGGACTATCTCCTAATGGACCAACCCATGCAAACATATCGCCTGCTGTGCTGGTTTCTAAAATCAAGTCTTCACCATCACAAATTGGTGCATTAGTCGCCAAAGTCGGTGTTGGTGGTGCTGGTAAAATCACATTAACAACCGTCAAAGTCGCCGTCGTTGAACAACCTTGCTGGTTGGTTACAACTAACAAATATTGACCATCGTAGCTATCATTTACATTATTAATTGTTGGATTTGGTACGTTGGAAGTGAAGCCATTCGGGCCACTCCATGCGTAAGTCAACGTGCCATTTCCAGTTGCATTTGCTAATAATTCCAAGTCACCGCCTTCACAGATTGGGTCATTCGTTGCCGTTAAAGGATTGGCAGTTGGTTCGTCCAAAATGAAGAAGTTAAACTCATCAGAAGTATTTGTACAACCATCCACTGTTACCGTAATGGTATAGATGCCTTCGTGGGCAGCGGTAATTGGGTTAATGATAATTTCATTTGAATTCAATCCTGTAATATTCGTCGTAATGCCATTTGGTGTTGACCATTCATAAGTTACATTTTGACCTGAATAAGCAGGCACACTTAATGTAAATTCATCACCGTCGCAAGACTGCCCAGTTGAAGTAATCACTGGTTCAACGATACCTTCCTCAATGTCAATTTCAATAGTAAATGCGTTCGATTGACAGCCATTGGCATCCGTTACAAATACTGTGTAGGAGCCATCCATATCGTCATTCACATTTTGTAAAACAGGATTTGCGTTGACGCTAAAGAAGCCATTCGGGCCAACCCATTCGTAAGTAAATGGTGCAACACCGCCGGTTACATTTGAATTAATGACTAAAGAATCCTGACCAGAAGTACAGAACGCACTTGGTCCGGTTGTTACTTCGACAGTCGGGTTTTCAAATACAATTACTTCATGTTCTGGCGAAAGGCTACTACATCCATCTGCGATGACCTCTATTTGATAATTTCCAGCATTAGCTAAAGTCGCATTTGGAATAAACAAACTCGGACTGTTTTCACCGACTGGCTGACCATTGAAAGTCCATACATACTCCACCGTTGTACCCGAATAAGCAGGCACTGTCATTTCTACCAATTCACCAGTACAAACCGGCGAATTCGAACTAATCACTGGCTGTGGAATTTGGTCAATAAACGTTACATTGATTACCGCCAAATCAGCCTGACAACCATTGGCATCTGTCACCATCAAGGTATAAGTTCCCGAATCATCAGAAGTTACTCCTGTCAATAGAGCATCCTCGGTTACTTCAAAATAACCTGGTCCTTCCCACAAATAAGTGTAAGGTGCTGTACCGCCGGTTATGGTTGCATCCAATTCTATATCCAATGAGCCATCGACGCAAAAGATAGTTGGAATGTCTGCAATTTCTACCGTTGGTTCTTCAAATACTTGTACTTGTACCGGATTTGATGAAGACGAACAATCATCTGACTGTACCGTCACAAAATACGCACCCGCATCTGCTACAGTAATTGGATTGAAAACGATTTGATTGGTCGTCGCAGAAGTGACTTCCACACTGTCTTTAAACCAAGTGTACGTTACATTTGCTCCTGGATATTGTTGAACGGAAAGCGTTACCATTTCACCTTGACAAACCGCGCCATCATAAGCGATTACTGGTTGGTCAATGCCGTTGGTAATGAAAATCTCCGTAGAGGCTGGTGCACTTGCACAGCCATTAGTATCTGTAACAGTCAAATTGTATGTTCCGGAAATACCCGCATTGGCACCATTCAAAACAGGATTGACAGCAAACGATTGGAAGCCATTCGGGCCAGTCCATTCGTAAGTATAGTTGCCAGAACCGCCCGTCACAGTCGCACCTAAAGTAATCACATCGTTGCCATCGCTACATTCGATTGGGTCGTACATTTCAATCTCAACAATTGGCGTACCCGACACATTTACATCAATCGGATTGGAAAATGCAATACAGCTATTCACTATTACTTCCACGCTATACTCGCCGTTATCAGCCGTTGTAGCAGGGTTGATTGTCAAGATGTTGGAGTTGTTTGGAATTTGTACTCCATCTTTTCGCCACACATAAGTCACATTCGCACCCGCATATGGCTGCACACTCAAGGTCACTGCACCGCCTTCACAAGACGCACCTTCCACCGTAATAATTGGTTGGTCGGGAGCATCCGAAATAAGCAACGGAACAGAGACAGCGTTGCTTACACAACCATTTCCATCAGTAACAATTAAGGTATAAGTTCCAGAATTAGATGCATTGATATTCCCTAAGAATGCATTTTGTCCAGCGGAATTGAATCCGTTTGGTCCAGTCCATTCATAAGTATAATTGCCATCGCCTCCGAAAACATTCGATAATAAAACAATGTCTTCTGTGCCGTCAGTGCAATTTGCACCTTCCTGCGGCGCAATGGTTGCAACTGGTTTGTCATGAATCGTTTGCGTAAATCCGAGCGATGTTTCAGAACAGCCATCAACCGTTACCGTTACCGCATATTCACCACCGTCTGCATCAGTAGCTGGTGATAAAATAATTTGATTAGAGTTGTTAGCAATTGGATTGCCATTCAACGTCCATGCGTATGTCACGTTTGACCCTTGATAATTTTCTGTAGAAATAATGACCGTTTCTCCTTCACAAGCTGGACCAGTTGACGAAATCGTCGGTTGGCTAATGCTTTCTGTTATCAAAATCTCTACCGAGGTAGGATTAGAAGAACAACCAGAATTATCCATAACAATCACAGTGTAAGAACCACTATTAGCTGTGGTGGCTGAAATCGTCGGGTTTGGCAAGTTAGAAGTATAACCATTCGGTCCAGTCCAGGCAAATGTGTAACTTCCAGAACCTCCAGAAACGATAGGTTGTAAAGTTACATTCTCGCCATTGTCTACACAGTCCATCGGAGTCATCGCATCAAAGAAGACGCTTGGTGTTTGTCCTACATTTTGGAAGAACGTCGGAGAAGTCACGTCGCAACTCGCAGTTGAGACTTGTACACTATACATGCCATCATTTGCGGTGGTTGCTGCATTAATGGTCAAATTCGGGTTGTTGTTTCCAATTGAATTGCCATTGAAAAACCACTCATAATTTGCACCCGCAACTGGCGTAATTGACAACATAAAGTCTTCCCCTGCACACGCTGCCCCACTTGAAGAAATCGTTGGTTGATCCAGCGCATCTGTTACAACCAAGTCAACGGAAGCAACTGCACTTGCACAGCCATTATTATCAGTTACGGTTAGCAAATACGTTCCTGCATCTGCTTCCGTAAGGTTATTTAAAATCGGGTCTTGTACCGCTGCCTGGAAACCATTCGGGCCAGTCCATTGGTAAAAATAAATACCTGAACCACCAAAAACCGAAGCATTTAAGGTTACATTTTCTGTCCCATTAGTACATTCAAAAGCATTTAAACTGGCAATTGTCGCCGTCGGTTTTTCATAAACTTCGACGGTCAAAACAGGTGAAGTATTGCTACAATTATTCACCGAAACTTCAACTTGATAATCACCTGCATCGCCCGCTGCTGCTGGACTTAAAATGATTTGCGGATTGTTGATATTCAACGCTACGCCATCTTTTGTCCAATTGTAAACCACATTTGCACCCGCCAAAGCCGTTGTTGACAAGGTAATATCGTCCCCCTCACAAACCGGCCCGCTTGATGCAATTGTTGGTTGTTGCACATTTTCCAATACTTCTACTGCTACTGAAACTGCATCTGAATTACATCCATTGGCATCCGAAACCGTCAAAATATAGGTTCCTGCATCTGCTTCGTTTACATTCTCAATTGTCGGTGCAAATTCTGTGGAAGTAAAACCATTTGGTCCAGTCCAAGTAAAGGTATAAGGTGCTTGACCACCTGTCAAATTAACAGAAAATGTCAAGTCTTCCGTGCCATCTGTACAAGCAAAGGTTGGTACATCTGAAATGAATGCCGTTGGTTCATCAAAGATTTCTAAAGTATAAATTTCAGAAGCTGCGGTACAACCATCGACCGTTACCGAAACAGCGTAGTCTCCAGCATCTGCCGTTGTTGCTGCACTGATTTGTAATTGATTGTTGTTGATGTTTAAGTTTTGACCATTTAATGTCCAAACATAATCCACATTTGCGCCTTGATAAGCATTTACCGTAAGGGTAACATTCCCACCTTCACAAACTGGCCCAGTTGCCGAAATGACGGGTTGATTAGGTGCATCGGTGATGGTTACATTTGCGGAAGCAGTCGCACTTGCACAGCCATTCGCATCTGTTATCTTTAGATTGTAAACGCCATTATTTGCACTGCTGATGTTCGTTAAAATTGGATTGTCTTCAAATGAGGTGTAGCCATTCGGACCAGTCCATTCATAAGTAAATGGTGCAGTTCCGCCTGTCACATTTGAATTCAAAACAAGTGTTGCTGTACCGTCCGTACAAGTCGCAGGTTGATTGAAGCTAATGTTCGCCGTCGGTGTATTGTAGATTTCTACATTGAAATTATCAGAAGTTGCCGTACAGCCATCTGCTGTGATAGCTACCTGATAATTACCCGCATCTGCTACCGTCACCGGACTGATAATTAGTTCATTAGAATTATTCACAAAGCCAATACCATTTCGTGTCCATTGGTAGGAAACATTTGCACCAGCAGCTGCATTGACCGATAAGGTCACTGTACCACCTTCACAAGTTGGACCGCTTGATGTAATGGTCGGTTGATTGCCCACACCAGTGATTTCTAATTCCGTGCTGGTCATCGTAGAAGCACAATTATTTGCATCCGTTACTGTCAAAATATATGTTCCAGCGTCATTGACATCAACATTTGACAAAGTTGGATTGGCTACCGTCGAGGTAAAACCATTTGGTCCAGTCCAGGCAAATGTATAAGGCGCTTGACCACCAGAAACTGCTACATTTAAGGTTACGTCTTCTGTACCATCCGTGCATTCGATTGGATTAACATTCGTAATGAAAACGCTCGGATTGTCAAAAATTTCTAAATTAAAAATATCAGAAACAGTTGAACAACCGTCTATGGTTACCGTCACCTGGTAATTACCTGCATTGTTTGTATTGGCAGGATTGAAAACTAACTCGTTGGTATTATTTGGTAAAACAATACCATTGAAAATCCAGGTATAATCCACATTTGCACCTGCATAATTCTGTACAGAAATGCTGGTCATTCCTCCTTCACAAGCTGCGCCCGAAGATGTGATTTGTGGTTCATCAGGGGCATCTGTTATGTTGAGCTCAAAGGATGCCGTTTGGCTTGCGCAATTGTTGGCATCCGTTACGATTAAGTTATAAGTTCCTGCATTGGCACTGCTAACATTGTTTAAGTTAGGCATTGCAGAAGCGGAAGTAAAACCGTTCGGGCCAGTCCATTCGTAAGTGAATGGCGTTGCGCCACCGGTCAAAGTTGCCATTAAAGTAAGGTCAGCCGTACCATCTGTACAGTTCAAATCCGGTGCACCATCCAACAAGGAGATACTCGCACTCGGCGCTGGATTGACTGCAAAAGCATACGGTTGAGAAGTGCTGCTACAATCGCCCACTGTCACCAAAACGGTATAGTTGCCGCCGTCACCTGCCATTGCCGGAGTGAAATTTAATTCATTTGAATTGTTGCCGATGGTATTCCCATTTTTAAACCATTGATAAGTCACGTTTGCACCTGCATAAACAGGCACTGATAAAGTTGCATTTGCACCGGTACATACTGCACCGCCATCACCCATGATTTGTGGTTGATCAATTGAACTTGAAATATTTAATTCAACAGAAACTGATTGAGCCACGCAATTGTTCGCGTCTGTTACCGTCAAGGTATAAGTTCCTGCATCATTTTCGTCTGCGGCGTTGATGGTTGGCGTTGCAATGGTTGAGTTGAAGCCATTCGGGCCAGTCCACACAAAAGTGTACGGCGTTTGACCACCTACAACTAAAGGATTAAACGTAATATCTTCCGTCCCATCTGTACATGCAAACTCAGGAAGTGGCGAAATTGACACCTCAGGTTGGTCATAAATTTCTACGGTAATCACTTCAGATTGAGCAGAACATCCATCCACAGTCACGGTCACATCATACATTCCAGCATCATTGTTCGTTACTGGAGAAATTATCAAAACGTTAGAATTGTTACCCAACACAACGCCATCTTTACGCCATTCGTAGCTAACATTTGCCCCGTTATAATTATTGACCGAAAGGGTAACATTGCCGCCTTCACAAGTCGCGCCGCTATAATTTACAACTGGCTGGTCAATAGCGTCTGAGATATTTACCTCAACAGCTGCTGCCAAACTTTCGCAATTGTTCGCGTCTGTTACGATTAAAGTATAAGTACCAGCATCTGCTTCATTGGGTGCGAAAATCGTTGGACTTTGAACCGAAGAAGTAAAGCCATTTGGACCAGTCCATGAATATTCGTATGGCGCCTGACCATTTGCAATTGTTGCATTTAATTGAATTTCACCTGTGCCGCCGTTACATTCGTAAGCTGGTACATTTGCAATCGTTGCCATCGGTTGGTCATAAACTTCGACAGTCAACATTTCCGACATTTCGCTACACGAACCCGCTGTTATTTGTACTTGATAATTGCCCGCGTCCGAAGTTTGGACAGGGTTCAAAATCAATTCATTGGTGTTATTTGAAATTTGCACACCGTCTTTAAACCAATTGTAAACCACGCTTGCCCCCACAACTGCTTCAACAGAAAGCGTCACTTCGCCACCTGCACAAGTCGGCCCGCTGCTCGTCAAAACAGGTTGGTCAAACGAATCTGTCACTTCTAAAACTGCACTTATCGGGTCGCTTTCGCAATTATTAGCATCGGTAATAATGACTGTATATGTTCCCGCATTGTCACCTGTAACCCCTGTAAACGTTAAGTCTTCGGTTGCAGAAGTAAAGCCATTTGGACCAGTCCATGAGAACGTGTACCCGCCGCTTCCGCCTGTTGGATTCAAATTGATGACTGCTGTTTCTGTGCCATCAGTACAGCCGAATGACGGAATATTATCAATTGTTGCCGTCGGTTGGTCAAAAATCGTTTGGGTAAATGCCGCAGCAGTAGCGGTACATCCATCAACATTTACAGTCACGGTGTAATTGCCATTGTCTGCTGCTGTTGCAGGTACTAAATTTAAAGTACTACT
>CAYUNA010000082.1:0-11380 GCA_964445895.1 uncultured Saprospiraceae bacterium
CGCTAAACTCTTTCTTTGATTCTTCGTCAAAACCCTAAATCATTGATTTTCAGTTTGTATAAAAACTAGACATGCTCTAAGGACGAATTTATAAAAATCCCTTACTTTTAACCTGTTTTAAAAATCAAAACAAAATTTATGAATCACCGATACATTATTTTACTTACCCTAATTTTAATTAGCAATATTCTATTGGGCCAAGAAAAAAAAGCTCCAAAATCCTTCGACGAATTCACCGCCGACTGGCAAAAAAAATCTGGTTATTTTAATTTTTACTGGGATGAGAAGCAGGGGAAAATTTGGCTCGAAATTGATAAATTAGATACTGAATTTCTTTACGTCAATTCACTTTCCGCAGGTGTCGGTTCCAATGATATTGGTTTAGACCGAGGACAATTGGGGCGCGACCGAGTGGTCAAATTTACCCGCAGTGGCAACAAAATCTTATTGACTCATCTCAATTATAAATACCGAGCCATTAGCGATAATCCCGACGAACGACAATCGGTAGAAGAAGCTTTTGCCCAGTCCGTTTTATGGGGTTTTAAAATTAAATCTGAAAAAGGCGGACGAGTATTAGTAGATGCCACAAAATTTTTATTGCGCGATGCACATGATGTTGCAGGCAGTTTAAAAAAAGGCAAACAAGGGCAATATAAACTCGATGAATCAAGGTCTGCCATTTATTTAAAACGGACTAAAAGTTTTCCAAAAAATACAGAATTTGAGTCCACATTAACGTTCACAGGTAAAGCTGAAGGCAGTTACATCCGTAGCGTTACACCCTCGCCTGAAGCTGTGACGGTGCGGCAACATCACTCTTTTGTAGAATTACCGGATGCAGATTATCAACCGCGTATTTTTGACCCTCGTTGTGGTTATTTTCAAATTAGTTATCAAGACTATGCTACGCCAATCACGCAGCCGTTGGTCAAAAGATTGATTACCCGTCATCGTTTGCAAAAGAAAAACCCTAAAGCTAAAATGAGTGAGCCTGTAGAACCCATTGTTTATTATCTTGACCGGGGTGCACCCGAACCCATCAAATCTGCGCTTATGGAAGGTGCGGCTTGGTGGAATCAGGCATTCGAGGCGGCAGGTTACAAAAATGCGTTTCAAGTGAAAGAATTACCTGCCGATGCAGACCCAATGGATGTACGGTATAATTTGATTCAGTGGGTACATCGTTCGACGCGTGGCTGGTCGTATGGCAGTTCGGTGATTGACCCACGTACGGGTGAAATTATCAAAGGGCATGTGTCTTTAGGTTCGTTACGAGTGCGACAAGATTTTTTGATTGCGCAGGGATTATTGCAAGGTTACACGGAAGATGGCGTTACGCCTGACCCTCGATTATTGAATATGGCCTTGGCGAGATTGCGGCAGTTATCGGCGCACGAAGTTGGGCATACGATAGGGTTAGCGCACAATTTTGCAGCTAGTGTCAACGACCGAGCTTCGGTGATGGACTACCCACATCCATATGTGACAATTGATGAAAACGGACTACCCAATTTCGAGAATGCCTATGATGATAAAATTGGCGCATGGGACAAACGTGCCGTTTTGTATGGCTATCAAGATTTTGTAAAAGGAACGGATGAGGCAACTGCTTTACAGCAAATTTTAATTGAAAATACTGAAATGGGTTTGCAATATATTTCTGACCAGGACGCTCGTCCAGCGGGAGGTGCACATCCTGCGGCGCATCTTTGGGACAACGGCAGTTCACCAACGGAAGAGTTGAAGCGCATGATAAAAGTCCGTAAAAAATCGTTACAGAACTTGAATTTAAACAGTTTGCCAGAAGGAATGCCCGTTGCACATTTGGAGAATATATTAGTGCCTATTTATTTGTCGCCGCGCTATCAGGTAGAGGCGGTTGCGAAGTTGATTGGTGGAGTGAATTATGAGTATTCGGTGAATAGTAAGGGGTTGAAAAATCGGACAATACCTTTAGTTTCGCCAGTGGATGCGGCAATTCAGCGCGAAGCATTGGCAGCCTTACAGCAAACATTGACTGCTGATTATTTAAAAATGCCTGAGCATATTTTAAACTTAATTCCACCACAGCCAATTGGTTATAGCCGCGACCGAGAATTGTTTAAAACGCATACTTCAATGGTTTTTGACCCATTGGCTGCTGCAGAAACTTCGGCAAATAATACATTGAAATTTATTTTAAATCCAGAACGATTGGCGCGGATAGTCGAGCAACATGCGCGGAATCCAATGACTTATATCTCTTTGAATGAACTATTGGACAACTTACTAAAAATCAATAAAAATAGAGATAAAACCACGCCTTTTGACATGGAAATAATAGAAATAGTTGAAAAATTAACGATGCAGTATATATTCCAATTGGCCGGTAACAAAAAAGGGAATCAGCAGGTTGCTGCTGCCGCTTTATTTCAAATTAATAAAATGGAGGAAGGATTAATTGCCGAGAAAGATAATGCACACAAAACTTTTCTCCTTTTTCAAATTGAGCAATTCAAAAAACATCCTGAAAAATACGAAATGCCTGCTGTACCAAAGATGCCTGCTGGGTCGCCGATAGGATGTGGGCACGAGCATTGATTAATGCTTGGGATGGAATCAAAATACAGTTTTTGCTCCGCCTAAAAAAAATATATTCCATTGTTCCTAAGGAGTAAGTCAAGTTTCTTTGAATGATGAGAAGCGAGAAAATCGTAAAATTTTCGAGCTTCAAAAAAAGCAGTGCGCTTTGCCTGCGGCTAAGCGGGTGTGGGTGTTAAGGGTCAGAAACGAGTTTTACAAACTCATTTCTGACCCTTAAGATTCTTCTCTAAAAAAGATAAAGAAACTTAAATTTATACTGTACTAACTTATTTAATTCGCGTTCCTAAGCATCCGCTACTTGATTTTCAAAATTAAATTTAAACCCAATTTTCTTATTAGGTTCATCGTCATCATAATCTTCCCAGTTGGTAATATCTGTAATCAACTCCTCCAAATGGCGTACAAAAAACGGTTCTTTCAATTCTTCCGGACGATAAATTGCTAATGTTTTTGGCGGATGGGGCTTGCCATAATTTTCGATGTATGGATAATTGATAATCACAATTACTTTTCCATTAAATAGCTGTTGATAAATCAACGATCCATTGTGCTTAATCAAATGCCGCTTAATCGACTCATTCACTTCCTGATACATCCCACTTTTAACATCACCCAACGAAAAAACAACTGCTTCTAAGTTTTCTAATTCTGACTTTACTTCCACTTTTCCTTCCAGACCGACTGCTTCAGAAACCTCCGTTAATTGCTTAATGATCATATCTTTAAGCGAGTTTTTCCATACTTCGCGATAGGCGCGTGTGTTTTTTACAATGTCTTTATAAGTGTTGACTTTCCGTTGTAAGTTAAAATGTTCCGTACTCATTAGAATGATTATATTTTAGTTTTAAAAAGATAGTTGCTTACTGCCACTTTGTCATATTTCTCTTGGCAAATGTAACAAACAAATTTAAAAAAAGGTCTGAGGAATTTTTAATAAACGCACTTATTGAACTAAAAACCCGTTGAAAAGCCTAATTATTTTTTAAACGTCCTTAAACCTGAAAAGGCTTGCTGAATATTTTTCAATTCAGCAAGCCTTTCGCACTATATATGATAGTTATAATTTTAGCTTATCAAAGCAACTCATTATTCCTCGTCCGCAGGTGGCGGTGCAGGTGCTTCTTCTTCTTTAGCAGGCGGTGGAGGAGGTGGATTTTTAGCTTCTTCCTCTTCTTTCATTGCCTGAATCTTATTCAACAACAAAGCTCCTTTCATCATGAAATCATCATGGTGATCACGGTATTCGTTGTGAATCATCAACAAACGAGCTGCGTCATATGCTGCTGTACCTGGATAAATTTGCTTTGCAGCAATTGGGTGCAACCAATATTCCTTATTATTGGAACGCAAGTAAGACCCATCCAAACGATAATTGATGATTTTTGACAATTTGTTCAAAGAGAAAAGATAATCCGTCTCCTTGTTCAATTCTTTTTGGAGGTCGATGATGTTCATTCTAAAGAATTTAACACCAGCGCGCTCACAAAGAAAAACATCTCGCCGACCATCAAAGGTGATGAGTGTTTCTAATCTATATTTACGAAGGGTATTCAACATAAAGCTACGCACCCAATTGTGTACTGGTTGCAATTGCTTAAAAGAATACTGCAAGGCTCTTTTATCGAGTTTGAAATCTTCCATAAAAGGGCGCACTCTTCCCGTTCGCATGTTAACTACTTCTTTGACTCTTCCAATGGTATGTCCAAGTTCATTCGTTTTAGAATAAACACTGACATAATCCACATCTGTTCTGTTTTGCCAAGTTTCAATAAAGATTTTTTGAGTTCTGACTTCAAAAACAAGCAAAGAGATTTCGGCAATGGCGAAAAAGTTGGGGAAGCCACCGTAAATATTGCCGTACTTCATTTCGAGGATTGCAAAATTATTGTCCACGTTGTATTAAGTATTGTTTTGGGAAAAAAAAAATTTAAGATTTCAATAGTTAAAAAGTTGAATAGCAAAAAGGTTTATTTGTTATTCATTTTTTATTTTAAAAATCTTAAAAAGAATGCTCCAAGTTTAAAAAAAAATTACTGAACAATTGGTTTTTTAAAATGAGGTCGCAAAATAGGAATTTTACGGATAAACCAATTCTTTTTTTCAAAAATATTAGATTTTGAATACAAAGATGCCTGATTTAAAGTTAAAAATAGCCTTTTTGACTAGTATTTTAAAATATAAATTGGCCGTTTTCATAAATCTTTTCTCCATCTGCAAAAATTTGACCCCCATCTTTCATCCCTGCAATCATATCCCAATGTACGGAAGATTGATTTTTGCCACCTGCCTGCAAATACGATTGACCAATAGCCATGTGTACCGTTCCACCAATTTTTTCATCAAAAAGAATGTTCTTAGTAAAACGATTGATGTCATAATTTGTGCCAATTGCTGCTTCTCCAAATCGACGCGTACCTGGCAACGCAAAAATATGATTCAAAAATTCTTGCCCGCGCTTTGCTTCCCATTTTTGCACTTCGCCACCTTCCACCCACAGTGTCACATCTTCTACCTCGTGTCCCATATATACAGCAGGATAACTGAAATTAATCACACCATTCACCGAATCTTCGACGGGAGAGGTGTAGACTTCTCCCGATGGCATATTCGTTTGCCCATCCGAATTTATCCATGTCCGACCTTTGGTATTGAATTGAATATCAATGCCATTTCCTTTATATTGTACTTGCTCGCGACTGTTTAATAAATCAACGATTCGCTGTTGTTTTTTACGGACATCTAACCATGCCTGAATGGGATCATCTTCAAACAATTTACAAGCGCCAAAAACAAAATTCTCGTATTCTTCCAAAGACATGCCCGCATTTTGTGCTGCTGCCTGCGTCGGATACTGACAAAGATTTCGTTTCAAAGCTCGCGTTGCTGTTCGTTCAAAATAAGCTTTGGATAATGGCTTCATCGCTTCTGAACGAATCTTTCCCTTCTCTGCATTATTATTTTGGTCTTCTCGCAGATTAAACGGCGCACGAATGTACAGATAAGCATCAAATTCGTGCATAGCTTTGTTGTGCAATGTCGGCACATATTTAAGCTGCTCCTCGTTGGCATTATTGATGAAAATTCGATTTTTACCGCGAAATGCTAAGTCCACTTCTACATGCGCTCCCGCTTTGACTGCCACTCGATAAATCTCTCGAATCAATGGTTCTGCCAGCGTCGTACTCGATACATATAATCGTTCTCCTGGCTGCAAATCCACACAATAATGAACTAAAAGGTGCGCGTATTTTTCTAAAATATTAGTCATTTAAGTTGTTGTTTTACCGTTACTTTAAGATAAAAATTATCCAATTTCCTCTTCAATATCTACCACTACTTTCATCGCTTTTTCAAATGTTTCAGACATCGCAGCAGAGTTGTCCATACCTGCAAATAAAGCCATTTCACTTGTTTGCAAAATCTTCATAAATGCATCGATATTTGGATTACTGACTTGCAATGCCTGCAATTTTTCGCGCACATTATTTTTAGTCATTTCCGAGTTTGGAATGTTTAGCTTATCACCAATATAACCCAATGAGGCTCTGGAAATTTCATTGTAAAAATCACGTGACGCATTGGCATCCAAATGCTTTTTAGCGGTCGAAAGTCGTTTTTGCGCAACTTTGCTGGCTTGATTACTTTTTAATAAAGTTAAATCAACATCTCCTTTTTTATTTAAAATTTGCTGATAAACCAATGCTCCAGTAAAGCCAAAAATTGGCAATAAGGCCAATATCCAAAATGGCAAAGACCCAAAGAAGCGATACCCTTTTTGTTGCAAATTAGTCTCCAATTTTATAAATCGAATATCAGACTCTGCTTCTTGTTTCGGAGCAGTTTTGACCTTAGAATTACCGGTGCCTCGACGCACATTAATCTGCCTTGTTGGAGCTTTTAACGTCACATACTTAACAGAGTCAGGACTAAAATAAGTGAACTCTGGCGTAAGGTTATATCGCCCTTCCGCCTTTGGCAATACTAAATATTCTAAAGTTTTTGTACCTGTTAATTCTCCTTGTTTTTCCCTCTCCGATTCATCTAAAATAGATGGGTCGTAAACCTCCATTTTGTCAGGGACAGCCAAAGTCGGCGGCTGCAATCGTTTTAAATCCCCGTTGCCAGATATCCGCATCATCACCCTCACTGCATCATCTGTTGTCAAGCTTGTTGGTTTGATACTTGCCTGAAAATCATATTCTCCAACTGCACCATTGAAGGAGTTAGGTGCGTTAGGTGGCAGTGACCGTACACTGATTTCAACAGGGTTGGTAGTCGTTTGGACAGGACGTGTTTTTTTTCTAAAAAAGAACCCTGTTGACCGCTGTCCTGGAATTTCTATGCCCAGTTGCATTCGTAATGGCTCGATTGGCAAGATGCCCGCTTGCTGCGGAAATAACGCAACTCGCTTCAAAATTTTTGTAGTATATTGAACGCCATCAATGTCTTCCTGACCAACGGCATTATTAAAACGAGTGATATTCTGCGCGAAAAAGCCTGGATATTCTGGGTCATTGAGTGTCGAATAATTTTCAATATTGACAATTGTATAGAGTTTGTAATCTACCAAAACTTGCTGTCCGATGTAGGCATCCGTCGTACTAGGCTCTGCGCGAATGAAACATTCTTTATCAGTGCCTGTCAGTGGTGAGATGGCTGCTCCTTTGACGGCTTTAATTTGCAACGGTTTTGATTTATATGTTTTGCTACCAGCTTGAATAGAGGCTGCTCCTATCGTCCAATTACCGACTTTATTAGGCATCAAAGAGAAGGAATAGCTGATTTCTTGTGTCATTCGTCCATTGTAAATTTGTGTACTCATGGACTGACTTGGACCAGAAATAACTTGAAATCCACCAAATTTTGGTGGTCTAAAATTCGTCCCTCTAGCATTTTTTAAAGTAAATGTTACCTCAAAAACGCTACCGACTGCCACCTTTTTAGCATTAGCAGTTGCTTCAAAACTAATGTTGTTTTGTGAAAACATGAAAACGGGTAGCAATAAGAAGTTTGCGATAAACAGGAGTTGTCGCAGCATATTTTAAAATCTATTTTGTTTATTTTTAAAGTGCTAAAGTATTGAACCTATTTCAAATACACAAAAATGAAGCATTAGTTTAAATTTTAATTAATTGAAAAGAGAAAAAAGGCTATATTTTGCTATAAAAATCTCATTTTTGCGGCGCAGATTTTTTTGATAACCTGCAATTGTCAAGAAAAATGAATAAAATAATGGCACTTCACAACAAAATTAATAAAGACGAGCTAAAGCAACGTCTTATGGAAAGCGATGAAAAACGAACTACTTTGTCGTTTTATCAATACGCAAATATCGAAAACCCAAAGCAGTTTCGTGATGATTTTTATCGGTCCTTATCGGAAGTAGGCGTCTTTGGCCGAATCTATGTAGCGCAAGAAGGCGTGAATGGACAAATCTCTGTTCCAACCACCAATTTTGATGAATTTAAAAAGCGGATGAACGCTGTTCCGTTTTTAAAAAACATTCGTTTGAATATTGCGATTGACGATGATGGTAAATCTTTTTATAAATTAAAAATTAAAGTCAAAACCAAAATTGTTGCTGACGGTTTGGATGATGAATCATTTGATGTGACTAAACGTGGGAAGCATCTTTCTGCCAAAGAATACAACGAGCTGACAGAAAAAGAAGGAACAATCGTGGTAGATATGCGGAATCATTATGAAAGTGAAGTTGGGTATTTTGACGGGGCAATCCGTCCAGATGTAGAGACTTTTAGAGAAGAATTGCCATTGGTTGCAGAGATGTTTGAAAACAAAAAAGATAAGGATATTGTGATGTATTGTACGGGGGGCATTCGATGTGAAAAGGCGAGTGCGTACATGCTGCACAAAGGATATAAAAACGTGTATATGGTTGACGGTGGCATCATTGAGTACGCACGACAGGTGAAAGAACAGGGCTTAGAGAATAAATTTATTGGTAAAAATTTCGTTTTTGATGAACGAATGGGCGAGCGAATTGGCGACGAAATTGTAGCCAAATGTCATCAATGTGGCGAGGCGTGTGATACGCATGTGAATTGCTCGAATGATGCGTGTCACATTCTATTTTTACAATGCGAAAAATGCGCAGAAAAATATGATGAGTGTTGTTCCAAAAAATGTATGGATTTCAAACATTTGCCTGAAGAAGAGCGAAAAGCATTGCGAAAAACGATGGAGTTCAATGGCACAAAATTCGGAAAAGGTCGTTACAAAGCATTTAAAAAAGATGAAGGGTTGGTGATGGAATAATCAGTAATTAAATAAGAACATACGAACACAAAAAATATGAGCAAACCATTTACTATTCACAAAACGGAAGTTAAACCGGGCGAACATAAAGTCATTCGCTTACAAGTTGGTCGCTTGCCATCAGATACGCTGATTCATTTAAACATTGACGTGTATCGAAGCAAAAAACCGGGGCCGACGATGTTGGTAATGGGCGGTGTACATGGTGATGAAATCAACGGAATTGAAATTATCCGCAGAGCAATCGCACAGGGATTATTCAAAAATCTGGCAGTAGGAAATGTGATTGCAATTCCTGTTTTGAACATTTATGGTTTCAATAATTTTTCGAGAGAAGTACCAGACGGGAAGGATGTTAATCGTAGTTTTCCTGGCAATTCGAGAGGGTCGTTGGCTTCTCGGGTAGCTAATATTATTTCTAAAAAAATATTACCATTGGTAGATTTCGGTATTGATTTTCATACTGGTGGACATAGCAATTATAACTACCCACAAGTTCGATATTCGATTGGACATGAAGAAAGTCGAACTTTAGGAGAAGCATTTGCCGCACCGTTGTTGATTGCCAAAAAGACGATTCCGAAATCTTTTAGAAGAGTAGCATTAGACCAAAACGTACCAATTTTAACCTATGAGGCAGGAGAAAATTTGCGGTTGGACGGTTATTCTATCGAAAAAGGATTGGCGGGTATCAAACGTATTATGCAGTCAAAAGGAATGATTGAAGGAACGCCAAGCGAAGAAAAAGTACTACATTTTACCAAAACGACATGGATGCGAGCGGTAGGCTCTGGATTATTTCAATGGATGAAATGTTCTGGGCAGAAAGTGTTTAAAGGCGAGCGATTGGCAATAATTTGTGACCCGTACGGCAAGACAGAAACGCCCGTTTTGGCATCGACGGATGGTTATATTATTGGTCATAATAATGCACCAGTCGTCAACCCAGGAGATGCTTTATTTCACATTGCAACGGCGTAAAAAAACGTATGCTTAACGAGAAATTCAAGTAGCGGTGACTTTTTCGGTTTTTCATTTATACTCAAACTCATTTTCATTTTGAATTATTCCAATCATAATATTTCAGATACTATCGTTGCCCTCGCGACTCCGCCAGGCATCGGTGCGATTGGCGTAATTCGGCTTTCTGGCGTAAATGCAGTGAAAATTGCCAATCAAAATTTTAAAGGAAAAGACCTTGAAAAACAAGATAGTCACACCTTGCATTTTGGCACTATCCGACACGACGACGGTAAAATAATTGATGAAGTAGTCCTCTCTCTCTTCGTCGCTCCAAAATCTTACACAGGCGAAAATGTGGTCGAAATTTCTTGCCATGGCTCGAATTATATTATCCAGGAATTGATTCAATTGTTTATGAATAAAGGTGCGCGAATGGCACAGCCGGGCGAGTTTACCTTGCGGGCTTTTTTGAACGGACGAATGGATTTGAGTCAGGCGGAAGCAGTAGCGGATTTAATTGCTTCAACTTCTGAAAGTTCGCATGAAATCGCGATGCAACAAATGCGGGGTGGCTTTAGTGAAGAGATAAAAGTATTGCGGCAAGAGTTGATAGATTTTGCAAGTTTGATTGAGTTAGAATTAGACTTTGCGGAAGAAGATGTAGAGTTTGCTGATAGGACGAAGTTGGTGGAATTGGTTAAAAAAATTCAAAAAATCATTTATGCCCTTTTACAATCTTTCAAACTGGGGAATGTGATTAAAAATGGTGTTTCGACCGTTCTCGCAGGTCGTCCAAATGCGGGCAAATCGACTCTTTTAAATGCCTTATTAAATGAAGAACGGGCGATTGTGTCTGACATTGCAGGGACAACCCGTGATACGATTGAAGAAATTTTGAATATTGAAGGTATCGAATTTCGGCTGATTGACACGGCTGGAATTCGAGATGCCCAAGACCAAATAGAAGCCGTCGGTGTACAAAAGACGATGGAAAAAATAGCTTCGTCAGCGCTTCTACTTTATGTTTTTGATGTTTTAGAAACGAAGATTGACGAGGTGTTAAGTGATTTAGAAAAATTGCAAAAAGACGATTTACACATCCTTGTTGTTTGCAACAAAATGGATACCAGCCCGCATTTTAAACCTGAGTGGCTGACGAATCCAGAAGACGACAATATTCCTGATTTCTTTTTTAGTTCAGAATTGAGCGCTGCGGATTGTAAACTACGGGTTGATGCCAATCAAATAATTACTACGTCGGCGTTGCAAAAAATGAATATTCCTTATTTAAAAGAAAAGTTACATGATTCGGTGATGTCACAAAAGGTGAGTCTTGACCAAACGATTGTCACCAACGTTCGACATTATGATGCGCTACAAAAAGCACACGATAGCCTCGAAGATGTGCTACGTGGCATGGATATGGAGGTGACTTCAGATTTTATTGCGATGGATATTCGGCAGGCGTTACATCACCTTGGGAGTATTGTTGGGGAGGTTAGTACTGATGATTTGTTGGGGAATATTTTTGGAAGGTTTTGTATTGGAAAGTAAC
>CAYUNA010000083.1:0-3674 GCA_964445895.1 uncultured Saprospiraceae bacterium
ATCAAATGTAAGGCTATGGAACGGCATTGCATTTGATACATTGCCAATTTTTAAGATAACTAACTCAATACCGTGTAACAAAAGTTTCTTTGCATTTAAAACAAGAGGAGTTTGAGGATGAAAAATGATTTTGCAAAAATCATTTTTCATCCTCAATACCCCCACCCGCTTTGCCGCAGGCAACACGCAGTGTTTTTTTGGAAACTCGAAAATCTTACGATTTTCTCGCTTCTCATTATTCAAAGAAACTCAATTTACATTGTACTCAACAATACCAAACTTATGAAGTTTGCAACCAAAGTAATTCATGCTGGCATTGAACCAGACCCATCAACGGGAGCAGTGATGACGCCTATCTACCAAACTTCAACCTACGCCCAATCTGCTCCAGGAGAGCATCAAGGCTATGCGTATGGTCGTTCGCAAAATCCAACACGGACAGCATTGGAACAAAATCTGGCTGCATTGGAAAACGGTTCGGATGCCGTATGTTTCGGTAGTGGTCTGGCAGCGTTGGATGGTATTTTAAAATTGTTGAAACCAGGCGACGAAGTGATTGCTTCAGATGATTTATATGGTGGTTCGCACCGTTTAATTACGACGATTTTTAAAAAATTTGGCTTAAAAAGCCAGTTCATTTCGATGAGTAACCCTAAAAAAATCGAAAAATACATCACCAAAAATACCAAGTTGCTATGGATTGAAACGCCAACCAATCCGATGTTGAATATCGTGGACATCAAAAAGGTTTGTAAAGTTGCCCGTAAGCACAACATCTTGTCTTGCGTCGATAATACCTTTGCATCGCCGTATTTACAGTCACCGATTGATTTAGGAGCAGATATGGTTTGTCATTCTGCTACAAAATATTTGGGAGGACACTCAGATTCTGTTTTGGGAGTTGTTGTCACCAATACCAAAATATTAGGAAAGGCCTTGCATACGATTCAAAATCATTCGGGAGCTATTCCTGGACCAATGGATTGTTTCTTAATTTTGCGGGGCATTAAAACTTTGCATTTGCGAGTAGAACGAGCTTGCGCCAATGCGAAAGCGGTAGCGAAATACTTACGCAATCATCCTAAAGTGGATAAAGTCTATTATCCGGGCTTCAAAGACCATCCAAATCATAAAATTGCTAAAAAGCAAATGCGCAATTTCGGTGGTATGGTCTCTTTTGATTTGAAAGGTGGCAAAGTAAAAGATGCCATTAAAATTTTGAGCAACACACATTTGTTTACCTTAGCGGAATCTTTGGGTGGTGTTGAATCCTTGATTGGGCATCCTGCTACGATGACGCACGCGTCGATTCCGAAAAAAGAACGATTGAAAGTTGGCTTAACGGATTCTTTAATTCGGTTGAGTATTGGCGTTGAGGATGTGGACGATTTGATTCAGGATTTGGAAATGGCGTTGAAGTAAAAATAGAGGAGTCAGGGGTCAGGCGTCAGGTGTCAGAGCATAAGTTAAGTCGTGTTTTCTGACATCTGACCCCTGACACCTGACCCCTGCAAAAATCTAATTTGAAAAAGACTGTTGAGATAAAATTATTGCCGAGTCAATTGAACGACGAAGCTATTCTGCGGAAGAAAGTGGCTCGAAAGAGTGGCTGGAAGGCTCAAAGTATTTCGGATATTCAAGTCTTACGGCGGTCGATTGATGCGCGGGGAAGCCAACCGTTTTATTTATTGCGGACGGAGGTGTTTTTACATGAAAAGCATACACCCGAACCTGCCATTTTGGACACTTTTCAAAATGTTAGTGAAAAAGAGAGAGTGATTATTGTAGGTGCAGGACCGACTGGATATTTTGCAGCATTAGAGTTGATTGAGTTGGGATTGAAGCCTGTCGTTTTTGACCGAGGGAAGGATGTGCGGGCACGACGGCGTGATTTGCGGGCGATTCAACAGTTTGGAGAAGTGAATCCGGATTCCAACTATTGCTTCGGCGAGGGTGGAGCAGGGACGTATTCAGATGGTAAGTTATATACACGATCGCACAAGCGAGGGAAAATCTCTAAAGCCTTACAATTGTTGGTCGAACATGGCGCAAATTCTGATATTTTAATTGATGCCCATCCGCATATTGGTTCCAATAAATTGCCAAATGTCGTTGCTAATATCCGCGAAACGATTCTGCACTACGGTGGTGAAATTCATTTTAATTCCAGCGTAACGGATTTCGTTTATAAAGATAAAAAAATGCTCGGCGTTGTTGTCAATAACGAAACCGAGCATTTGGCGAAAGCCACTATTTTGGCAACAGGACACTCTGCCCGCGATATTTTTCAACTGCTACATCAAAAAGGAATTACGATTGAAAATAAACCATTTGCACTTGGTGTTCGCATTGAACATCCGCAACCTTTGGTGGATAAAATCCAATATCGACAAGAAGAACGAGAGGAAAATTTGCCAGCAGCGAGTTATAAATTGACATGTCAAGTAGGTGCGCGGGGGGTATTTTCGTTTTGTATGTGCCCTGGAGGATTGGTTGTGCCAGCGGCAACTGCACCAGGCGAATTGGTGGTAAATGGGATGTCGATGTCTCGCCGAGATTCACCGTATGCCAATTCGGGTACAGTGGTTGAAGTGGGTTTGGCAGATATGAAAAAATACAAGCAACACGGTGTTTTTGCAGGTTTAGAGTTTCAAAAATCGGTAGAGCAAACTGTTTTTCAGCATGGAGACGGCAGCCAAAAAGCACCTGCCCAGCGATTGACCGATTTTGTAAAAGGAAAAGTATCTAATGATTTGCCGGGCACTTCTTACATTCCTGGGTTGTATGCTGCGCCAGTACATGAGTTGTTGCCCACATTTGTGGTGGAATCCTTGCAGCAAGGGATTCGCCAATTTGGTAAAAAAATGAAAGGATATTTCACCGAGAATGCCAACGTGATAGCAACGGAAAGCCGCACAAGTTCACCAATTCGGATTCCAAGAAATCGCGAAACCTATATGCACGAAGATGCCGATGGATTGTTCCCTGCTGGAGAAGGTGCAGGGTATGCAGGCGGCATTATTTCAGCAGCGATGGATGGACAAAATGTGGCGAAAGCAGCTTTTAAGACAATTAGCAATCTGTAATGAACAATTGGAAACCTTCTTCGGTCTAATAATTGTTTGTGATTAGAGATTCCGAAAGCCAATTTTTGAATTTAAACCTCAGTTGCTGTTAGTCCTGACCTCTGACTCCTTGCACCTGATTCTTAAAGAGAATATGAAGAACTTTATTGACTTATTAGCCAGGATTTTATTAGCGACTATTTTTTTTTACGAAGCGTACGATGCTATTTTTTATGCAGAAGCGACCAAATCGGTGATGGCTTCGCATGGATTGACCTGGAATGCAGATATGTTGCTGCGAGGCGGAACATTTGCGTTGGTCTTGGGTGCGATTTTATTGCTGATTGGCTATCGGGTAGGATTTGGGGTGATTCTGTTGTTGATGTATTTGATTCCTACGACGTTTATTACACATTCATTTTGGACGATTCCTTTAGATTGCACAGTCTCTGCAACTTGTCTGGAAGGACAGGAAATCTATCGACGAATGCAAGCGATTATGTTTATGAAAAATTTGGCAATTATTGGTGGCTTGCTGATGGTGTGGGTGAATGGTAGTGGAAAATGGAGCATCAAACGGCTGTTTGCGACGACGAAAGTTCGGACATT
>CAYUNA010000083.1:3774-11335 GCA_964445895.1 uncultured Saprospiraceae bacterium
TAGAAATGGAGCAAAAACTATATCTTTTTATAAGAAAACATGGTTTTTGCCCCGTTTAAAAAAAAGAATATTTCGGAGTGCGTTCGGACAGAATACCTTGTGATACAACCCCGCACTATATTTTTTGAAGCTCGAAAATCTTGTGATTTTCTTACTTTTTATACTTTATACACCGTGCTTACGCATTCATAAAGCCTACAAATAACAAGACCAAAAGGACAAACACGGAGATACCGACAATTTGCCAAAATTTTCTTGCTTCTTTTTTTTCTCGAATAGCTGCTTTTCTTTTTCGATTAGATTTTGCCATAATAAGTAGATTTTTGTTGTGTGAAACGATTCCAAAAATTGTGTGGACAATGTTTTAGAATATCTTTGTAATAGTGGTTTTAAATGTGGGACTAAAGTATAAAATTTGGTGTGAATTTCAAAATAAAGTCAGTTTTTGATTGAAAAAAAAGCATTGAATAAAGGTCTAAAATAAGAAAACACATAGTCTATCATTAAACCACCAATATTTTTTTTCGTAATTTTCCCCCCGAAAAGTACGACGACTTAAATGACAGCAATTATTGACCAACACAAAGCGGCAATTATTCAAATTGCGACGCCTTACAGTTTTGGAACGGGTTTTTACTTGAAAAAGTACGATATTATCGTTACGAATGAACACATCGTAAGGGATGTCGATAGTGTGGTAGTCGTTGGTACGGGGTTTGAAAAACAGTTGGTGCGAGTGTTGTTTTGGGACGCTAAGTTGGATTTGGCATTTTTGGAAGGACCTAAAGGCGAGCATTTGTGGTCAATAGAATTGAATGTCGAACTCGTGAATTTGGGCGCGAAGGTATTGGCAATGGGGCATCCATTTGGTAGTGATTTTACTTGCCAAACGGGCACAATTTCGGATTTGGAATATGACCAAGAAGGCACACTTTGTTGGCAACACGATGCCTTATTGTCGCCAGGAAATAGTGGCGGTCCATTATTGGATGAACAGGGTAAAGTGATTGCGATTAATACGTTTATGATTCGAGATGGTGAAAATTTTGGTTTTTCCTTACCAGCAATTATTTTAGAGCAATCATTACTTAAATTTGAAAGTGGTGGGCGATTGATTAGCAGTAGTTGCTACAATTGTGGATTGGTGGTGACTGAAAATAATATAAAAAAAGAGCATTGTCCAGATTGTAATAAAACGGTTGTTTTGCCATCTTCAGTAGAGCCATTCGAGGCATTTGGCATTCCCAAAACAATTGAAGACATTATCAAAGGAACAGGGCACGATGTAGAACTATCACGACGTGGACCTAACAATTGGGCGGTGGAGCAGGGGAGCGCAACGATTGATATCGCTTATTATGAAAAAAAAGGATTGATAACTGGCGATGCGTATTTGTGTCATTTACCAACGGAAAATGAAGCAGTAGGCAAGGCTGTTTTGAGTAAAATATATCAATATTTATTAGAGCAAAATTATCAAATTGAAGGCTTGAATTTCAGTGTTAAAGGTGAGGATGTGGTATTGTCATTGCTCATTTATGACCGCTATCTGAATGCCAATACAGGGACGAAATTATTTAAACATCTTTTTGAACAAGCTGACCATTACGATAATATTTTAGTAGAGGAATATGGCTGTGTGTGGCGGAACTTAAGTAATTAGGGTTCGATTCCCGCTCCGGGTACATACAATCGAATAAGTCAAAATAATCAAGAAAATCGAAATAATCAAATCATGGCAAGACCAGCAGGTGCACTATTTGGCATCAATCTTTTGGGGAAAGACGGAAAGTTGAAGGAGGCTAAAAATTACCTCAAATGGCGGCGGAAATACGCCTCGAAATTGAAGCAATTCAAGAATAAGCATGAAGGCGAAGATTGTTTCATTATTTGCAATGGGCCGTCGTTAAAAAACATGGACTTATCGCCATTGGCAGACTACCACACCTTTGGATTGAATAAAATTTTCCTGATTTTTGAGAAATTTGATTTGAACTTGAGCTACCTCGTTTCAACCAATTCGCTGGTGGTCGAACAGGCGGCAGAAGAGTTTGAAAAAATGTACTGCCCCGTCTTTTTATCTATGAAAGGGGCAGAAGGGGTAGTAGCGGAGAAAGACCATATTCATCGCCTACATACGCTGAATACCTGGAGTTTTTACGAAGACATCACGCAGCCGATTTGCATGGGCAACACGGTGACATTTGTAGCGATGCAGATTGCGTATTTTATGGGATTCAAGCGGGTTTTTCTCATTGGTTGCGACCATTATTTTAAACAAAAAGGAGCGTCGCACGAGACGCAAGTATATGAAGGCGATGATGAAAACCACTTTCACCCCGATTATTTTAAAGGACAAAAATGGCAATTAGCGGATGTATATGGCTCGGAAGTTTCGTATCATTTGGCAAATTATCATTACCTCAAAGATGGGCGGCAGATATTGAATGCGACGGTTGGTGGACATCTGGAGGTGTTCCCTACAGTGGATTTTGAGGAAGCGTTGAAGATGGCTGGGAAAAAGCGATGATTGGTTTCTTGGATAGAAAGTTGGAATTATTGGTTCGGTTTATACCGTTCGTTTATTTAGCAATCGAACAAATAATTGAGCATAAATTTATCCAGACTACTTATCAGATAGTAGAGGGGGTAGCTTCTACATTTTTTAAATTAATGATTATTAAAAATAAATCTATATAAAAACCTGATTGTTAGATATTATTAAAATTAATAAAATAAGATTTAAATAAAGTTCTTATATTTTAAAAATACATTACTCATTTTTTTCATATTATCAATTCTTACCATTAATTTTACAAAGTATTTAGCCGATTCTTCATTAAAAGAAATAGTAAAATCTTTGCTGGATTAGTTTTGGGTTTATTTCAAACAAAAGACTAATTATCTAAGGATATTTAATTCTCGTTCCTTAGTCAAGTAAAGACCAACTAACTTTTACCAAAATTACACACAAATATGACTTCCGCCATTGCAAAGCGCCCCGTCAGGACTCTGTCTGGGAATGTTGAAACTCTAACACTAAATGCAAATACTGTGATAAATGCGATAATCGTCGAGGACGAAATAAAAAGTATGAATAACCTCAAAAATATGCTCAAAAATCACTGCCCGCGGGTGGAGGTTGTTGGAGATGCTTTGAGTATCAAGGAGGCTTTGGACTTGTTTGATGACCCAGAAATGAAGCCTGATGTAGCATTTTTGGACATCAATTTAACAGATGGATTGGTCTTCCGAATGTTAGAAGAATTGCGTCCGATTGATTTTGAAATTATCTTTGTGACTGCCTACAATGAGCATGCTATTAAGGCGTGTGAATATTCATCAGTAGGCTATATTATGAAGCCGATTGACCCAGAAACATTAGTGCAGGCGGTTTCGCGGATTCGTCCCAAAAAAGCGGCGGACAAGATGGAGCAACGACTGGAGTTGATGAATCACCAAATGCAGAATCCAAATGCGTTTGAAAAGATGAGTATTTCGGCATTAGATGGTATTTACTTTGTGAGTATCAAGGATATTGTACGGTTTGAAGCGGAAGACAATTATACTCATATTTATCTGAATAGCGGCGATAGAATCACGGCTTCCAAGACGATAAAGTCTTACGAAGATATGCTGAATACGGTGAATTTTTACCGGGTTCATAAGCGGCATGTGATTAATTTGAATTTTATGCGCAAGTTTGTCAAAGGTGATGGTGGCTATTTGGTGATGGACGATGGGAAGAAAATCGAAGTATCGCGACGACGACGACCCGCATTTATGGAGCAGTTGAGGCGATTGCAGAAAGAGTTGTAAAAGCAATTGTTTTTCGAAAAATAAAACAGGCATTGATTCAAATTGATGCCTGTTTTTTTATTTGAAAAGAGGGGGTAATCTGTGACATCAAATTCTTCATTTTTTTGATATTTAAATAAAACGAGTTTATGTGATAGAACAAATTATTATATTTTTAATATCTAAAAAATAGGAATATGTGTTGAAAAATTATAATTATTGACTGAAAACCAAATAGTTGACGTTTTGAAATGAGTATCTTTTGTGAAAAGTATTTATTATAAATAAAAAAATGTGACACGGTTGGCGCAAAAAAACAGCGAAAATTTTTCATACTACTTTAAAATCTCCTATCTTTGTCTTTGTTAATACACTACACATTCCCTTAACTACACTAAAAACGAGAAGCACTATGTCTTTCATTAAAAATCTCAGTACTATGGGAAAGAAAAAAAATTTAGACGATTTAAAGGATTTGAATCAAATCAAGAAGCAGGAAATGAGTGACATTTTCGGTGGAGAGATTAAAGAAACAAAGCCAAAAAAGAAACGTTGGTTTAGCTCTTGCGGTGGCATTTTGCGTCAGTAAGCATAGTCGTTTCAACCTGATACCATAATATATGGCGAAAAGGCAGTATTCCTAAATTGAATACTGCCTTTTTTGTGTTTAAAATAAAGAATTGCTATTTCTCTAACTCCTTCCTTATTACTACCTTTGCAATACACCATGCAATGATAATTCGATGACAGATATACTTCCTTCTAAATCAAAAATTCAATACATTGAAACAAAGTTGGCTCGCCAAACGGATGATGCTCAACGGTTGTATTTATTGGATTTGCTTGCCAGCCATTTTACGTTTATCAATAACAAAAAAGCGCAAATTTTTCTATCTCAGCAACAAGAGATTCTGGAACGAGTAGACATGCCTGATTTCAAACTGAATTATCATTGGAATACCGCATTGATTGAGAATCAATTGTATAATTTTAAACTGGCAGAATTTAGCTTTAAAGATGCGCTCCAAATCATCGAAGAGCGAGGCGATGCTAACCAACAAGCCGAAATTTATATTGATTTTGCAGGAACGTGCATGAACCTTGACCAAGAGGGATTAGCAGAGCAATATTTAGAAAAAGCGGAAAAGTTATTGGATGCGTTTCCTGATAAAAATCTGGAAGTCCGCTTGATTTGTCGAGAAGGTTTTTTGAATTTACAAACAGCTAATTATTCGAAAGCTATCGAATTATTTTTGGAAGCAGAAAAGCGAGCAAGCCTGTTGCAAGAAAATTTAAAACTAAAAGATTATTACTTCTTTTCTTTGATACACAGCGGTTTAGGGACAGTTTATGAAAAAAATGATGAACCTCAAAAAGGAGTTCGGTCGTATTTGAAAGCGGTTGAAATGTGCGAATCCATGAATCTACGGACGCGCCTTTCTTGGCATTATTTGAACGTGGGCAACAGCTTTTTAGCCATTAATCAGGAAGAAAATGCAGAGCTTTATTTTAAAAAAGCCATTCGTAGTACGGACGATAATAGTCAACATACGCGAGCGAGTGCTTATGCGAATTTAGGTTATTGTTATTTTCGAAATCAAAAGTATGAGCAAGCTCTCGAATTGTATAGTCGAGCGGAGCAATTGTATAAAGAAAAGAAGGAAGATGACTATTTTAATTTTGCCAATATTGAACTGTGGCGCGCCTACGTGCAGGAAGATTTGGGACGTAAGCGGAAGGCTTTAAAACACTATTTTACAGCACTTGACCACGCTAAAAAGGCGACAGATTACCGGCAATTATCTGCGATATTAAAAGAGATTGCGGGCTATTATGCCAATGATAAAAATTACAAAGAGGCTTATGATTATCAGGTGCTGCATGATCAGGCCGCGGAGCAATATATGCAGCAAATTAATTCCCGAAAAATTAATGAACTGGAAGTAAAGTATGAAGCGGAAAAGAAGGAAGCCGAGGCAGAATTGTTGCGTTTGCAAGCAACAAAACTGCAATTAAAGGCATTGCGGGCACAGATGAATCCGCATTTCATGTACAATGCGTTGAATTCGATTCAAAATTTTATGACATCGAATGAGGTGGGAACGGCTGCTAAATATTTAGCGAAATTTGCTCAGTTGATGCGGCAAAGTCTGGAATATTCAGACATGGAAATCATCTCTTTGGAAAAGGAAATTCTATTTCTAAAAGATTATTTGACCATCAATGCCAAGTTGCGTTTTGAAGACCGTTTGACTTATAAAATCGAGGTGGACGACGAAATCGAAGAGGATATTTTAGGCGTGCCGACCATGATTGTACAGCCGTATGTCGAAAACGCAATTGAACATGGTTTGCGAAATAGAAAAAATGGTTTGGTTACGGTCTCCTTTGAACTTTCAGAAAATGAAGAACAAGTCATTTGTGTCGTCGAAGATAATGGTATTGGTCGAGAAGCGACACGCTTGATGAAGGAACAAGATCCACAGTTTCAAAATCATCGTTCTCTAGGTACACGCATTACGGAAGACCGACTGGAACTGCTTAACAAGTCGAGAGGGGAGAAGGGCGTTTTTGTTAAAACAATTGATTTGACTGATAAAAATACCGGTAAAGCCCTGGGCACTCGGGTAGAAATTCAGATTCCAATCGTCGAAATTCAAGTTAAAAAGGTGTTATAAAATCTATTATATCGTATTGTTCCTTTCCCATGTCCTATCCGTCGGCACCACGAAATCTATATTTATCGAGTGATGCAGACGGACAGAAAATAGTTTTAAACAGAATCAATCCATTGTGACCTATTTGCTAATCTAAACGGAATTTCACGGGTAAATTAAATTGCACTTTTACCGCACGACCCCGTTGTTTTCCAGGATTCCAATTCGGCATTTTTTCTACTACGCGGAGCGCTTCATCACCACACTTACCACCAATATCCCGAATAATTTCCGTATCAGAAATAGACCCGTCTTCGTTGATGATAAACCGAATAACAACTGTTCCTTGAATGTGATTTTCGCGAGCAATTGCTGGATATTTTATATTTTTATAAATAAATTTCAACATCTCTTGGTCGGCGCAAGCCTTGCGTTCTTTTTTATCATCCACACCTTCGCAACCTTTAAATGTAGGCATTTCCTCTACTATTTTAAAAAACGGCGGCGCTTTATCAACAATCTTTGGCGGCGGCGGTGGCGCAACTACAGTTTTTTTAGCCACTGTTGCAGGTGGCGCAACTGGTTCGTCGATTTCGATACTAACGTCAATAAATTCAACGGTATCAACGACTTCTTCATCGGGCAAAATTTCCAATTTTGCAGGCGGCGGTGGTGGTGGTGGCGGCGGAAGGGGAGGCGGCGTTCTTGGTATTTCCGTTTCAATTATATCTTCTATTGGGTCATAATAATCAGGTATATCAATTTTTGTTTCATACTGCGTCCATCCAAAAGCAAAAACCGCCATACTTATGGCAATCAATAGTCCCAAATTAAAAAATGTCCGACCAAACCGAAACGCATCCACACTCGGATATTTGTTGCGGCTGGCGATGTCTTTTTCTTCGTTCTTCGCCTCAAACTGCGTTTTCAAATCACTATTCGAGCGCGCCCTAAAGACGTTTCGCATCCAAACAATAATGCCGACGATGCCGAGCATAAAAATTCCATAAGCTGCCAGGACGGTTGTCCCGGGCACTTCAAAGTTACCGAAATCCATAAGTTTTATTTTATTGAAAAATTAAATATAGTGTGTAAAAAGTAATTTT
>CAYUNA010000084.1:0-5689 GCA_964445895.1 uncultured Saprospiraceae bacterium
CAAAAAATAATTCATATTATCAAAAATATTTTTTGTCAGTCAAGTGATTCGCGTTCCAAATCTACCTAATTTGTCGTCACCTCATTATCCTCCACTCTCAAGCAAAGCAAGCCCGCAATTATCATAGATATCCCACCAATGATTAACGCAAAAATCGCCTCGTTTTCAAAAAATGTTTTTAAGATAAATCCTAAAAACAAGCCTGCGATAATCTGCGGAATGACAATAAAGAAGTTAAAAACGCCCATATAATACCCCATTTTATTAGCAGGTAAAATACTCGAAAGCATCGCGTAAGGCATCGACAAAATACTCGCCCAAGCTACCCCTACACCAATCATAGAAAATAACAAATGGTTGGGTTCAGTCACAAAATAAACAGAAAAAAGTCCGATTGCGCCACAAAATAATGCGATTAAATGGGTCATTCGTCGACTGGTTATTTTTGCCAATTGAGGTAATAAAAATGCAACCAACGCCGCTACTCCACTATAGACTGCGAAGCATATTCCAACCCATTCACTGCCGTCATTATAAGCTGCCGAGGTCGTATCTGATGTGCCATAAACTTGTGCAGTCACTGCGGAGGTGGTATAAATCCACATCGCAAACAATCCCAACCAGGAAAAAAACTGCACTGCTGACAATTGAACCATCGGTCGCGGCATTTTAAAAATTCCTTTAAAAGATTCAATCAGTCCATCGAAAATTCCTTCCTCAGCATTCGCTGCTTTCAAAGCCGCAATATCATCTGGTGGGTATTCTTTGGTCGTAAAAACAGTCCACATAACGGCACAGAAATAAGCAATTCCACCTGCATAAAACGACCACTTCACAGAATCAGGAATTACCCCTTCCGCGGCTACATTACTTACATCAAACCAATTGGTGAACATATATGGCAACGCCGACGCAATGACCGCACCGATTCCGATAAAAAAGGTTTGCATCGCAAAACCCGTAGCCCGCTGTTCGTTGGGCAGCATATCGCCTACGAAAGCACGAAAAGGTTCCATACTGATGTTAATGGACGCATCCATCAACCACAACATAATTACCGCCATCCACAAAGCCGTCGAATTGGGCATCAACAGCAATGCTATCGTCGCCAAAATCGCACCGATGGCAAAAAACGGCCGGCGACGCCCCCATTTATCACTCCACGTTCGGTCACTAAAATAACCAATAATCGGTTGTACTGCCAAACCCGTCACGGGGGCAGCTAACCACAAAATAGCGAGGTCGTCAATGTTGGCACCAAGTGTTTGAAAGATACGGCTGACGTTGGCATTTTGCAGGGCAAAACCAAATTGGATGCCCAAGAATCCGAAACTCATGTTCCAAATTTGACCAAAAGACAGGCGGGGCTTTTTTGAACTGATAGAAATGTTAGACATGGATTTTCATTTTGAAAAATCAAGTGAGTAAAAATGTGGTTTCTAAAAATACGGTAAGTTGAATACAATTTTAAAATGCAAATAAACAAATTTTTAGGTAGAAATTACTTGACCCGACAAAAAATAAAAATCATAATATGAGGATTAAAAGCGCTTAAGGAACGCGAAGTAAATAACTTAACATTCTTGAGAGGATATTTTGCTCTTATTTTTCATTATCATAACCTGCCAAACAAACTTGGCGATTACAATTTCAATTGCAACGTTACATAAAAAGTTCTTGGTGCAGACGGGATAATCCCAGGCCCCGGATAACCAGTCGCGCGGCGGGTGAAGTAGTTTTGATTTAGCAAATTATTCACGCCCGTTTCAAGCTTTAAAAACTTGTATTTATAAGAGAAAGACAAGTCCATAATCTGGTAACCCGGTATCGCGCCAACGATGCCACTTTGGTTGTCTTGCCGATTTTGAGGCGCATTGGAAGCATCCGTAAATTGCTCGGATAAATACGTAAATTGTAGAGAACTCATTAGATTTTTATAGCCAAAATTGATTCCTGTTTTTAAATTAACCAAAGGAATAAATTCCACTTTATTGCCTTTCACACCTGGCGTTTGAGATTGATAATACCTGGAATCCGTTAGGGCAAAATTGACAAAATAATTAAGTCGAATAAAGCGATTTTCATCTACGTTCGGTCTTAAAATGTTCCAATCAAACAAACTCTCTAAACCATAAATAAATGCGCTACCAATATTGCCACGAAAGCGCACGACCCGACCAGTTTCAACTGGAACACCATCGGCATTGATACGAGTTTCTGGTCTTAAAACTTCGCCCAAACGATTGTCATACAACAAGCCAAAAACATTGACATCATAATTGATTTTCTTGAAATTTCCACGCAGACCGAAATCTGTCGTAAAGCCTTTTTCATCAGAAATGTTAGGGTCAACCTGAAAGGAAGGATTGACGACTCGAATGTCCGAAAAGGTGACAGAACGATAATTTTGCGAGAAATTAAAATATAGTTCCAGCGAGTCTGTGGGTTTAAAACTTGCGCCAATTCCAGCCAGTAACAAATTTCGGGAAAGTGTTCGATTGTCTTCAAAAACTGCATTCTGAATGGGATTTCCAGCCAAATCGAAGTCAATTCGTCGAAAATCACCTTCACTTTGGGTTTTTATGTATTCAAAACGCAAACCAGGCGTTATGGAAAAATTTTCAGACAAGTACAAAATATGCTCTCCAAATGCGGCGACATTTAAATTAGGAAAGGTAAAATCAGACTGGTTTGGGTAATTTGGAAAAGCATCATTTTGCAAAGAAAAATCAGCATCTGCGCCATTGCTGCCCGCCCCCTGAATCGCCGTATTGTTCGTTTTGTAAAACTTTGCCCCCAATAATAAAATGGCAGATTTGGCTTTTAAATTATAGCGATGTAATACTCTTAATTCCGCCCCACCGTTTTGAAAAGTGCCTTTTATCAAGTCTCGTGGTTCCGTCAATACATCATTTTGAGAAACGCGATTGGTGCGAAAACCAATGGCATTTCGGCTGGCATCTAAGCCAAACAATTGAAGGGACAAATCGGTATTTTCTGAAAATTCGTGCTCCAATCTGGCTGCGTATAAATGCCAATCTACGGCAAACCAATTTCGAGTACGATTGCTAAAATTAGGGTTTTCATAAAACTGCGCATCCGTCAATCCGCCCGCTTGCTGTGCTAAGTATTTTAAATAAGTAAATTCAAAATTTATTTTTGTTTTTGTAGACAATTCATATCCAACATGAGCGAAAAAATTCTTGGAATCAAAGTCAGAATTTGGGCGAAAATCTTCTCCCTGTTTGTAATTAAAATAGGTATAATAACTCAATTTCCCAACCGTACCTGACAAAGCATTAAAAGAGGTAAACAGGTTATTTGAACCGACCGTTTGGCGCGAAGTCACACTGATTTTTTTATCTACAACAGGCTTTTTAAAAACAAAATTCACCAAGCCGCCAAACTGCGTCCCGTACTGCAAGGATGCCGCCCCTCGAATCACTTGAATTTCCCGCAAAGCCTCTGCCGGCGGGCTGTAATAACTTTCGGGATACCCCAGCACATCCGCACTGATGTCGTACCCATTTTGTCGGGTATTGAAACTTGCCGAACGATTGGGGTCAAGCCCTCGCCCGCCAATGTTGAGTTGCAGCCCGGCATCAGTCGATTCGTAGATATTAAGTCCAGCGATTTGACTATAAATTTGACGAGCATTATTAGCTGCTGCATTTATCGTCAACTGGTCAACAAGGACAACTTCCGTCTTTTTTCCAGCATAAATCGCTGTACCTTCGACGGGTTTCAAGCGAGATAATCCATAATTTCTTTCCGCCTGTTCCTGCACAACGACTTCAGATAAATCGACAGACAAGGCAGCTAATTCTATATCAATCTCCACGTTTTTATCCGTAATTTCTATGGTTTTTGATTCATTGGTAAAACCGTCCGCCAAGGTGGTTAAGTCGTAGTTTCCAGCGGGTAAATTTTCAAAAATGAAGTTGCCATTTTTATCAGAAATACTAGATTTTTGGACATTGATAAGATAAATTTCTACTTTTTTTAAAGGAGTATTGTTATCGGTGTTGGTGATTGTTCCAGAAAGTGAGAATTGGGCATTTGTGGGCATTATCAAAGTGAAATTCAGCCCAAATAAAAGTAGGGAAATTTTTAATATATATAGGTGTAATAGTTTTCGCATTTTAGTAACAATATTTCTAACAATTAGTGTTTTTGATAGATTCCAAATGACTTTAGAAACGCGAAGTAAATAACTTAGCATTCTTGAGAGAGAATGTCAATTTATTTATTTCGCGTTCCTTAGAATCCCCATATCTCTTCTCCAAACGGCAATATCCAATTTTTCTCTGCAAAAGACTGTTTGATTTTTGTCAAATCTACAGTCGGGTCGATAAAAGGTCGGCTGGTACGCCCATTTAAAGCCACATAACTTTCCACATAAACCGCTGGATTTTTGATGTCCCATTGCTGATAATAGCGTCCTAAAAAATGGGCAAATTCCAGAATCATATCAGGCTGAGTGGCCATCTGTTTTTCCTGTAAAGGATTCAAAAAATTACCATTATTGACATAGAAGCGCTTACCCGTTTCTGGGTCAACAATTTTAAAATTCGTGTAGCCTGCTTTTTCCATTAGCATCACTCGCCAAGAAAAACGGTAGCCTTGTTCTGTCCAGAATAGTTCATTTTTGTAAAGTAAGTGTCGGAATGGAAGGAAGATTTGGAGGAGAAAAAACAGTGCTAAAACAGGGTAAACTATATTTTTTTTGCACTTAATTAAAGTGAATTCTTTTCCGTTATCAAACACTTCCTTTCTAATCCTCATCACTTTCCCAAACACCCTCAAAATCCAATGATGAACCCGTCCATCCAAAAAGATAACTGCACTAAAAACCATCACTACTGGAAATATCCCAATTGGAAACAAAACCCAAGTTAGCCAGTGAAAAATAACGACCAAAAAGAAACCAAACCACCGTGTTGGAGGATATAATAAAATGAATGGAATCGCCAAATCGTATGCCGCGCCCGACCAACTAAAAAAGTAGTGCATCCATTTTTTTTGAAATAAATCACCGAGCAATGGAATATCATATTTAGCGGTCAACCAGATTTTCAACGGCATGGCTTCCATGAGCCAATCAGAATTTAATTTGGCTAAACCTGCATAAAAATACACAATACACAACATTAATTTGACCGCCCAAGTAGTCCATTGAGGAATATATTGAAATCGTTTTTTAGTGTTTTTATAAGCATCAACTGAAAAATAAGCGTTGGCGGGTAGAAATATGAGTAAAAAACTGAGCAGACTAACAAAATAATAATGATTGAGGTAGTTGGTTTTGTCCATCAATTCGATGTAGGTAAAACTCAAAAATAGCGTCACCGTCGCCAGTCGATACCGCCAGCCTATCATCACCATAATAGCCGAAATGGAACAAATTAAGAATAATAGATACGTCCATTCTCCCCAAGGCTTTACCCATTCGAAGCCATAGTAAGAGAAAAAATAAGTGGGTTCGATGTACAGTTTTTCAATCCAACCGTACAGCCAAAAACGGAGCATTCCACAAAATACAAGCAAACCAAAAAAAATACGGAAAACCGCCAAAGGGGCAGCTTCCGTATTTGTTTTTAACGCTTGTTTTATTGCTTTTAGTTTTTTCATAATTTTTTGTTGCCGACTTGCTAAAGCAAGTGGCTTCTAATCTCCGTCTGCATCCACA
>CAYUNA010000084.1:5789-6934 GCA_964445895.1 uncultured Saprospiraceae bacterium
TGCTAAAGCAAGTGGCTTCTAATCTCCGTCTGCATCCACAAAATCAACATTGATATTGAACGCTTGCAACATATCGACTTTAAGATTAACGACATTTAATTGTAGTTGATCATAAGTTTCAAGCATTTTTACATTGTCTGTTTCTACTTGTTCTACGAAATTATCATTTAATTTGGAAGCTGCCGTTCGTGCTGCTTCAAACTGCTGATTGATATAATCTTTCAGACCAACATCACCTTTTTCTACGGCTAAATAATCCAAATATGCCGCCATGCTTTCTCCTGTATCAGCGCTATCATAATGTTGTCCATTGAAGAAGTTTTGCATCGCATCCAAACCTTCCATGAATAGCAATTTTGAAATATCTTTTTTATAGAAACCCTCTACTCTATCCGTCAAGACATCACCAGAAAACACGCCAGCTGGAATACCGATTTTGCCAGCTCGAAGGTGTTTTTCATAATAAAAAATGAAATCATTGGTCAATTTATCAACACTGGCATTGGCAGAGTTGCCACTATTTTCTACAAAAGTATCACGATAATTAGTTCTCCAATCTTCCAAAACGGTATCTACCATTTCATCCATTCTGGTAGTTAGATCAACGATGTATTGCAAATATTTACCTGCATTGCTATCTGAATTATAGAACGCTAATATCGCCGTCTCATCTGCCTGAACTCCAAATAAAAGATAGTCCAACGCTGGAAAACCTTGCTTTGCTATCTCCGAAGGCAATTCTAAATTATAGGAACCAGACATTACATTTTCGGTCAAACCGTCCACATCTGTTGGGTAAATATTCAAATTGTTTTGCAATCGTAATTCTTCTGCTTTTCCAATTTCAAACATCGCCACATTTTGCCAAACGACGTAAGCAGATTGCCAGGCGTTTTTCAGGTTATCTAAATTGGTTTGACTTGGATTTTGCATAAAATTTGCGGCAGCCAATTTCAAACCCTCTGTTTCCACTGCTAAACTTTCATAGCTTGGGAGGATGATATTGTCCGCCCAATTTGCCAACATCGCCTGTCGGTCAAAATTGTCAGCATTACCCGAATTGTCCATATTATCATCGCTTTGACAAGCAAAAATGGAGGTTACCAAAAGGAAAAGAATTACTTTTTTCATCGATATATTTTTTT
>CAYUNA010000084.1:7034-11301 GCA_964445895.1 uncultured Saprospiraceae bacterium
CCTGCTTGCTCAATAGTGAAGTCAAACTCATCAGCAATTGCCTCAGATACTGCATCCAAAGTCGCAGGCGTAACATCCCACAAACCATTTGCACCATCAGCTAACAAGTCCGCTAAGAAGCCATCAACTTCTGCTTTGATAAAATAAGGATCATTTGAGTTTGGCTTACGAGTAAACTGCAAGCTGAAGATAAAACCCAATCCTTCTGACAAGTCATGGAATGCAGTACCTTGGTTGCCTGCCGCTAATGCTGCTTTACCTGTTTGCAAATAGTAAACCGCACGAACTCCGATAATTATTGAAACTTTTTCGCGAATAATTTCTGCTTGTTCATCTCTAACATCATAATCTCCTACTACAATGGCTGCCCGCCCCAACTTGAAAGCATCATAAATATCCGCTGCGATTCCCATAAAATCTTCGTCCGCTTCTACCCGCCCAGTATATTTATTCAAAAAGTTGTCATCCTCTCCAATCGTTAAATTCGGATTGGTAAGGTCTGTAGCCATACCGTAGATATAGCCATAGGCTTCATCCCATTTGTGCTCCATATTGGTATAAGATTCACCATCGACGACTGTACCCGCATCATTATCCGCTACGTTTGTACCTGCGTCCAATACCCCAGGGCTCAAATAATTGTTCAACATTTGATCAACCATCAATGCACCAATCAACCCTTTGTTGACAAATTGATTGTATTCAACGCCAAAATCATTGACATATCGAGTACTGCTACCATCCGCAATTTGACCAGGAACACCCGGACTTGCCAACTCATTCTGCGCAGGAAAAACATCATTGACTTGCAATGAAATATAGCTGCCAAGTGTGTTTTTAATCGCCGTCGCATCCGCAGTATTGGCGAAAAAGAAATCATTGGAAGCGGCTACTTTCGAACGAATACTTTTGGTCGATTCATTCAAATCGTTTGTTGAAAATGGATTCGCATCACCGCCATCAGCAGATTCGTTGCTATACATTTCCAGTAAAGTCGCTTCTGTCATGCTGAAATCCTGCAGACCAGCAATCAATTCTTCAGCCATCAAAATGCGAGTAGTCTGACCACTAAAAGATACAGTAGATTGACCATCGCGATTAAAGCTGTAGGTTGCTGGTACTTCGATGTCAGGAGTCGCATTGTCATCGTCACTACAAGAAACAATAAAAAGTATTGAAAGAATGCTTAATGCTTTTGCTGTGTTTTTTAAAATAGAGTGCATATTTTTTTGTTTTACTATCTTTAAATGGATTTAGTCTAAATAAGTTTTTAAATCTGGCGCAAAGATACAACGCAACTAAAGAAAAACCAATACCGTTTTTTGTGAAAATGCGAATACCTAATCTTAGGTAGGGAGTGGTAAAAAATGGTTCTTTTACAAATCAGGTGAAGTCAAAATGAAGGCAGTGCATTACAAAGAAAGGCATATTTGATACAGTACATTATCTAATTTCTATCCGCGTGCACCACGGATTTTTTTTTCAGAGGCAATCATTTTTATTTTTTGTCGGGTCAAGTATTCAGTTGTCAAAAATTATTTTTCGTCAGTTCGAGTAATCCATTAAAGTCAATTTCCATCATACAAACACCGCACAATCAGGATTTCTCCGCTTAAACTCTGCTGGAATCTCCATCACCCCGTACCGATAATCCGTCCGCGAAACTCGCAAGTCTATCTTTTTTAAACCTGGCATTTCCAACAGCACAGGTGGGAATGTTCTAAACATGTGATTCCGCAAATCAAGGGTTTCCAGATGGGTCAATTCCTTTAGATAATCGGGCAATCCGGTCAAATCATTGTCGGAATAATCCAAATGTTTCAAATCTTTAAAGGCGACAATATCTGAATTTACTGCGTTGTAGCGGCAATTGTGCAAATTCAGGGAATGAATCGTCGCCATTTTTAAAACTGGAACGGGCAAGGAAACGCTTGAGGTTGGCAAAGCATAATAATCGTCAACCCGATTGGCTAACGGCGTCATGCCCAAGCCTTTAGAGAAGTCAAAATGATTGTCTTTTAAAAGCAATTGATACGCTTCTTCTTTTATTCCTTTGGCTAATCTTGCCGTTAACGCATATCGCAATCCACGTCCAGTATGCTGAAACAACAGCATAGAAAATTTGGCTGCCATCGTTGGCTTGATTCGCTTTGCCACCGCTGCTATTTGTCGTCGAATATCGGATTCTGGCTTATTGGAATGCACCATTTTGAATGACAAACGATCGCGTACAAAAGGTTTCCATTCCAACGGGGCTTCCACTTCCAATAATTGCTGTACTACCTTCCGAATTTTAGCATCGGCAGTGGTTTTTTGTACGATTAATAATTGGTCAAATAAACCTGGAGGCATTCCGCCACTTTTTACCATTTCGATACCAATTTTTACGTTGGCAACGTCTGAACTGGTTAGCAAATTTCCGAGATTCTTCATCATTTCTTCACCACCTTCTTCTGCTGCAGTTTCTTTTAAATACTGAGGCTGAGTATCCGAAAACCGCTGTTGCAGTTGCGTTTCTGTTATCGGAATGAATGTTTTGTCCGCTAATAATTCATAATCAGGCGAACTCATACCAATAACAATATGGGTTACTTTATCTGAATAATCTTTGGTGTATTGCATGCCCAATTCAGCAATCTTGTTTTTTAGTTCGGTTACTTTCATTTTGGTTTTTCCCGTCACATAAATCACCGCATTTGACCAATCCTCAACGGTTTCATGAGCAGCTATTTTTTCATCAATCAGCGTTTGCAATTTTTTTCTAAAATGGAGATGAGAAATGTTGCTTGCTTTTAAGATAGTTCCCCAGTCCCATCGTTTATTGGTGTCCAATTTGGTTCTTGTCATCAAATAATTGATAAAAAATTCTTTGTCCGTTTCCGAGAGTTTTGACTTAGCAATTGCAGCAGATATCGCATTGAATACTTTAATGTCTTTAAATTTAAAATTATCGGGCATGATTGGCCAGGTCTTCAATGGCAAGGCTTTTTTTCGTAAAAAAGATAATGGATTGAGTAGTTGATTTCCATCCAAATTAAGCGAACTTAGGTTGGGCATATTATCAACAAAGTCTAAATTTTCAAAAGTCAAATCGTTTTCAAAAAGATTTAAACTAAACCAGTCAACTGATTTGTTTGGTAAATCAATGATGCCTTCGACTGGCATACCTCCCAAGGTCAAATAATGTAAATTAGGCAAGTTTTCCCAAAATTCAGCTAAATCCACTTTAGGCATTTTTAAAAGATAAACTGACCTTAATTCAGGGCAATTGGTTAAAAATTTTGGCAGTTGAACATATCGACAATTAGTAAGGTTAACTGAATGTAAAACGGGCAATTCTTCTTGGTTTGTAAGCAATTCAACGTCTTGACAATTTTCTAATCTTAAATTATTCAGATGTTTCCATTGGCTAAGATTAGGCAAGTTTGACCAACGTTTGCTCGTAGCATAGATTTGTAAATTAGTCAAATTTTGTAACTGTCCCGCTAAAAAACTAAAATCTTCCATTTGCCAATTGATAGCTTGAAAACTTTGCAACTTAGTCAAACCTTGCAAAGAAAAACTCACTTTTTCAATCGGTGCGCTTACAGACAAACTTGTCAGATTTGGGCATAATCCGATATTAGGTAAAGCATTTAGTGAAACATGTTGAATATTTAAAAACTTTATGTTTGGACACTTCGCAAGCAACTCATTCATCAATTCTACATCTGGCTCTGCATTTCCAAAAGTCAAATAATTTAAGGAATCTAACGCTAAAGGTGGGTTCAGAAGCGTTTCGGAAATATTACTCGTTTGCATAGAATTATTGTTGATGAATGAATAATTTTTCAAAAGGACAATACAAAGGTAGGTATTTTTCTCACAAAATTCACTTTTTTGAATTCGTTTTTAATTTTTTAAACTTTTTTGATTACATTTTTATTATAATGAGCGTTATGAGCAGAAGATATTCACGAAAGAAAACCCTTTTACACTATATTAGGAACGCGAAGTAAGAGCATGTTTAAATTTTACTCTTCTGATAACCAATATTTTATGAACCTGACTTCAAATTAGCGCAGTCATGTATCTCGATATATTCCTTTGCTAATTTATTGTCAGAACCATAAACTATTGATTATCAGTTCGGTAAAATTTTAAACATGCTCTAAATAACTTAACATTCTTGAGAGAGAAAGTTAAGTTATTTATTTCGCGTTCCTTAGTACTTACGGTATGCACACATCTCGACTTGGTCATTAATTTTATGATTTGCCAAATACAA
>CAYUNA010000085.1:0-11247 GCA_964445895.1 uncultured Saprospiraceae bacterium
CCAATTCTTTCACTATTGCTAAGCATTTTATGAGAGACTTAAACGAATTTAGAATTTATTACAATCAAACCATCCATCCAGAGTTGATGCGATTGGACAGACAGCGGCGTCGACTGCTGCGCTTGTTATTTTTTTCTGCCTTACTATTAATTGCCCTTGTTTTTTTTCAATTGTATTTGGACATTATGATTGTCACGCTGACATTGATGATTCCGATTGCGATATACATGTATATGTTATCGCGACAGGTGAAAAAATTTCGGGCGGACTTCAAGCCTAATGTAGTGAATTTGATTCTGGATTTTATGAAAGAAAGCATCAACTTCCGGAGTATGAGTTATGACCCGCATAAATATATTCCAATGCAGATGTTTATGCAAAGCCAACTTTTTGGCGCGAGGCCAGCAGTTTATGAAGGAGAAGATTATATAGAAGGTCGTGTGGATGAAGTCCGATTTCAATTAAGCGAACTAAATGTCAAGGAATTTTCCCGTGTCCGAAATCGACTCAATTATGTTTTTCGTGGCGTTTTTTTACATGCCGAATTAAAAACACCACTTAATGGAACGGTGATTTTATTACCTCGAAAGTTTCGTCAATACTTAACTAAAACAATCAAACAAATTAATCTCAGTAAAGCCGCCGATATGGATGGCTTTATTAAAAGCAATACTTTTCGTGAAATATTTTTAACCTACGCAACTGTAAATGTAAAAATTGGCGAAGTACTACCAGATTATATGCAACAGGTTTTTTCAGATTATGTGGAACGAACGGGGAAGGAGATTTATGTGTCATTTCAAGGAAAACACCTTTTTATTGCCATTACGAATCCGAAAGATATGTTAGAGCCACACCTTTTTCAATCTAATGTGAGCTTTGATTTAATTAGAGAGTTTTTTGATGATATCCAAACGATTGTCAACTTGGTAGAAGAGTTTGATAATCATCATTAATTTTCTTATTAACTGATGTTGCGCCCCTGCGCTGCGGGATTCTTCCTAGAAAAACGGCTAGTGACGGTTCGGATATTAGACAATGAGCTAAAGATATTCGATCTATATCATTAGTAATGAGAAAGTGTATTCCAAATTTTTAATTCTCATTTCTACGGTCTTAATTAATTTTTCCCCTACCTTTAACCGATAAAAAAAAGAATACCCACTAACAATGCAAAAAATCCTATTAGCAGAAGACGACCTTGACCTTGGCAGCGTTTTTCAACAGTTTTTAGAACTCAATGACTTCGAAGTCACTTGGGCGAAAGACGGGGAAGATGCTTGGACGCATTTTCAGAAGCAAAAATTTGACATTTGTATTTTGGATGTGATGATGCCAAAAATGGATGGTTTTACGCTGGCAAAAAAAATTAAAAGCATTAATACGAAAATGCCATTTCTGTTTTTGACTGCCAAAAAGTTAAAAGAAGATAGAATGGAAGGTTTGAAATTGGGCGCGGATGATTACATCGTCAAGCCGTTTGAAGCGGATGAATTGGTGTTGCGGATTCAAAATATCCTCAAGCGAGTCGCGCCAGAACAAAGCAAAGAACCGATTCAGATTGGACAGATTCAATTTAATTTTGAGGAGTTGACCTTAACTACGCCAACCCAAACGCATCAATTGACAGAAAAAGAAGGTATTCTCCTTAATTTCTTGTTTCAAAATCGCAATCAACTTATTCGTCGGGAAAGCATCTTGATTGAAGTCTGGGGTGAGAATGATTATTTTTTGGGACGAAGTATGGACGTTTTTATTAGTCGCTTGCGGAAATATTTTTCTGAAGATGAAACGGTGAAGATTGAGACGGTACGAGGTGTGGGCTTTCGTTTTTTGGTTTAAAAAAAAGAATACAAAAGTTTCTAAAACTTTTGTATTGTTATTAATTTTAAACTAAAAACGGGCTGCGAAATTATTCGTAGCCCGTTTTTATATTTGAAGAACAGCCTAATCATAAAGCTATTCAACAATTTAAATAGAAATCCTATTCTGGTTCAAAACCAAGAATGATACTAAATCTCGCCATATTGCCTAAGCCCGTCACTGGCACATCTCCCAATTGGTCATCAAAAATATATTTGTCTAAACCAATTCCGTAGTCAAATCCAAGCAATCCAAACATTGGCAAGAATACCCGAAGACCACCACCGACAGACCTTTTTAAATCGAACGGATTAAAGTCTTTCGCATTTCTCCATGCATTACCACCTTGTGCAAACGCAAGGACAAAAATTGTAGAATTTGGATTGGTTGAAATAGGGTAGCGCAACTCTACCGTCAATTTATTGAAAATTGGTGTGGCTACAGTTTCACTACTTATTGAATTTTCATTCAAGCGATTATTTTCCAAATCAGATGGGTCGTATCCCCGTAGCGAAATAATATCTGTACCGGTATAGAATCCTAATTGCTGGTTGTTCAAACCATCACCACCTAACTCAAACCGCTCAAATGGCACCAAGCCAACATCTTTATTATACGAACCAATGAACCCAAATTTAGCCTGTGTTTTCAAGACCAATTTACCCACCAACGTTGTGTACCATTCTGCATCTACCCGCCATTTGTGGTATTCCAACCATTCAAAACGTTCCTGAGGCGAAATCGCTTGATAATCCTTGTCACTAAACAAAGAATAAGGCAATGTAAACTGTACGGATAAAGAAATTCGCGACCCTTCATCAGGGAACAACGGGTTGTTAATCGTGCTTCGCGCAATCGTTTGGTTAATGCTAAAATTATGATAAGTACCATCCGTAATCGCAGTACCGTCATCCGTTCGGAACAAGGTTACGTTATAATTTTGTAGTGAAATATTTTGCAAATTCAAAGAAGTCGTCGTGATAAAGTTATCATCTGGCCACTTCAAACGCGTACCCAAACTCAAGGTCAAACCACCATTTATCAAACGACCAAAATTATCACTTCCTCTATCCAAACCATTCGTAATGATAGATAAATAACCTGCTGCCGTAAATGAATTCGGCTTTTTGCCACCCAACCAGGGTTCTGTAAATGACGCATTATAAGATTGAAAAAATCGCCCGTTCGTTTGTGCCCGTAACGACAATCGTTGACCATCTCCCTGCGGCAATGGCGACCAGGTTCCTTTTTTGAAAATATTTCTAACTGAGAAGTTATTAAACGAAACCCCTAGTGTACCAATCACACCACGACCACGTCCACCCCAACCAGCAGATAATTCCAACTGGTCAGAAGGTCGTTCTTCGACGGTATATTCGATGTCCACAGTTCCACGTTGAGGATTAACTGGTGTGTTGATACCCAAAGCTTCTGGGTTAAAATAGCCCAAGTTAATCAACTCTCGCTGTGAACGAATGATGTCTGAACGGCTAAATTTCGCACCTGGAATTGTCCGCAATTCTCGTCGAATAACATGCTCATGCGTTCGGTCGTTTCCAGCAATTGTTACTTTATCAATCGTCGCTTGGGGTCCTTCATAAATCCGAATTTCCAAGTCAATCGAATCATTCACAATTGATGTTTCAATTGGATCAACTCTAAAAAACAAATAACCATTGTCCATATATAAAGTACTCACATCACGTCCATCCTCACTAAAACTCAAGCGCGTTTCTAATAATTCTTGATTGTAGACTTCTCCACTTTCAATACCTAAAACACGCTCCAACGTTTCTGTATCATAAATCGAATTTCCTTTAAACTTAATATCTCTGAAGTAATATCGACTACCTTCATAGACATCCAGATGTATCATCATCTTCCCTTCTTCGTTTCTCCAGATACTATCATTGACAATATCTGCATCTCTAAAACCAATGGTATTGTAGTAATTAATGATATTCTGCTTGTCCTCTTCATACAGTTCTTGGATAAATTTTGAGCTAGAAAACAAGGCTTTCTGTCGCTTTGTTTCTTTCATCAATCTCCGCAATTTCGACTCTTTAATCGTTACGCCAGAGAAAGTAATGTCATTAATTTTGACCTTACCTCCTTTGTTGACGTCAAAAACAAGACGCACCGAATTCACCCGTACCGAATCTGGAATTTCTTCAACGTTGACCGCAACATCATAGTAGCCTTTATCAATAAAAAACTGTTTGATGCCGTTCGATGCATTGGTTTTTACGTTTTCGGTAACAATACCACCTTTTAGCAAAAATTTATTGACTTCCTCGTTCAAGTCATCATGGTACGTTTTTTTGACACCTTTATAAGAGTGTCGGCTCAAACGCGGTCGTTCGGTCACAGCAATTTCTAAAAAGATGATGTCACCCAACTCCTTTTCTTTATAAATCTGTACGTCTGTAAATAGGCGTAGTTTCCACAAGTTTTTCATTGCTCGCGGAATGTCACCACCTGGAATTCGTACCTTATCTCCAACTTTAAAACCAGCGATGGCAATGATGGCATTTTCATCACTAAATTCGGCGCCAGTCACCTTGATACCACCAATTTCAAAATCACTTGGCTTGGTATAGTCCAATACGGGAATGCTGTCTGTGCTTTGCGCCATTATCAAATTGGGCAAAGAAAAAATAGCAATGATTAATAATATAGTCAACTGTCTCATACGATTGCACTAAGAGTTTTGATGAGGTGTCAGGAGTCAGGTACCAGGAGTCAGAAAATGCAACACTTTCTGACTCCTGATACCTGACTCCTGGCGCCTTCTAAAGTAAAATACGCTTCAAAGAGTTACCTCAACAGCATTTTGGTTGTATGTTATGAACTAATTTGTTCACTTGTTTTACCAAAACGTCGTTCCCGTTGCTGATAATTCAATACCGCTTCAAATAAATCTTTCTTTCGAAAGTCTGGCCAAAAAATTGGCGTAAAATATAATTCCGAATAAGCAATTTGCCAAAGCAAAAAATTACTAATTCGTGTTTCTCCACTAGTCCGAATCAATAATTCGGGGTCAGGCATACCTTTGGTTTCGAGGGCATCGGCAAATACATTTTCATCCAAATCTTCCGCTTTCAATTTGCCCGCTTCCACTTGCGACGCGAGGTCTTTCACAGCATTCATAATCTCCCACTTCGCGCTATAATTCAACGCCAAAACGAGCGTCATTCGTGTATTTTGTTTTGTATCATCAATGGCTTTCAGCAGCGCTTTGTAGCTTTTTTCTGGCAATTTTGAAATATCACCAATTGCTTGTAAGCGGATATTATTTTTATTCAACGTCTTCACTTCTCCTTTGATGGTTTCCACCAAAAGCGTCATTAATGCCTTTACTTCGAAAGCTGGTCTATTCCAATTTTCAGTAGAAAAGGCATATAGAGTCAAATATTCAATCCCCAATTCAGCAGCAGCTTCAGTTGTTTCGCGCACGGCTTTCACACCACTTTTGTGACCAAACACACGCGGCATCCCTTTTCCCTTTGCCCACCTACCATTGCCATCCATAATGATAGCAATGTGCTTGGGCAGATTTTCTAAGTTGATTTGTGACTTCATATTTGTTTAATTACTATTCTTTATCAAATACTTAAAGATTAGGATTTATTCTAATTAGGATTTGATAAAGAGAATCCACGGGAGGTCTAATAAAAATCGCGCAAATTTAAGAAAAGAAAGCACAACTTAGCGATTTTATTGCCCATGCTTGTTATATAAATGTCCGCTAATCCAACGTTTTCTTTCAGAATAATGTCATTTAATGAATTTCACGTCGTAAATTTGCGAAACAATATAAATTGATATGAGGCTCAAGACTCTGTATAAGTTTATTTTTTTTGGGTAAAATGTTATCTTTTAAGAAAAAGAAACGTCTAAAGAAAGCTACTATTACACTATCAAGTAAGTTTCTTTTTATTATGAGAAGTTCGAAAATCTTACGATTTTCTATCTTCAAAAAAATCACTGCCCCGCGCAGCAGATGTGGGGCAATAGGGTGTTAAGTACCCGGACACATTTATTAGCGGTTTTTAGAACTAAGATTCCGCGAATAAATATGTCCACGTATTTAAAGGGCAGAAAGCATTTTTATAAACACTTTCTGTCTCTCAAAAGCCCTTTGATTTATTGTCATGATAAATGTATTTAAACTCAAAGACAAAAATTTAAACAAACTCTAAACATCCCTATGATATGTACGATTACGACGTTATTCTAAGTTTTATTACTGCGTTTACACTAACCTATTTTGCAATCCCTTCTGTGATTCATGTAGCGAAAGTTAAGAATTTAGTGGATGTTCCTGGTGGGCGCCATGTACATACCGAAATAACTCCGTCTTTAGGTGGTTTTGCGATTTTTGCAGGCATGATGTTTTCCATTATGCTTTGGACGCCGTTTGCGCAATATGGTGGGGATTTGCAGTATATTTTGTGTGCTTTTGTCATTATCTTTTTGATTGGTGCGAAAGACGATATTGTCCCTGTTGCAGCTAATAAAAAGTTGGTTGCTCAAATCTTCGCGGCATCCATTTTATTTTTTAAAGCAGAGGTACAAATCACTGGTTTTCATGGAATCATGGAGCACGGACAACTGCCTTTTGGAGTGATGGCACTATTAACGATTTTCACCATTATTGTTATTATAAATGGCTTTAATTTAATTGATGGAATTAACGGTCTGTCAGGGAGTATTGCCACTTTGATTTGTGGAACATTGGGCATTTGGTTTTTGCTTATCCAACGCTACGATTTAGCAATCATCGCTTTCTCAACAGCAGGTGCGGTAATCGCCTTTTTGAAATATAATTATACACCTGCCAAAATTTTTATGGGAGACACTGGTTCCTTGTTGATTGGATTGTCCTGTGCAATTTTGACGATTAATTTTATTGAAATCAATAATGTTTTAGAGAACCAACATCCCTGGAAAATTAATGCCGGTCCAGCAGTAGCTTTCGGTATTTTAATTTTTCCACTTTTCGATACATTACGGGTTTTCATTACGAGAGCTTTAAGTGGTCGTTCGCCACTTTCTCCCGACCGCAATCACATTCATCACTTGCTGATTGATACAGGGTTTTCACATATGCAAGCTACATCAATTTTGGTGTTTGTGAATATGGCATTCATCTTTCTTGTTTTCATCATGGCACGATATACTGATACTTTGTCGCTACTCGTTTTGGTGTTAAGCGTTGCAACTTTAATGATGGCAGGATTATTTTATTATGTTTCAAGAAATCGATTGCGCAGTGCATAGATTTTTGTAAAAATAAAAAAACGCGTTTCCAAACAAAAAAAGCCGATAGGACGTTATGTTTTGGAAATAAATTTCAAAATAAATTTTAGCCAATTTTTATTTTGAATTAAGTCAAAAATTAGCTTTGGTATCATTTTTAATACAACTATTCATAGAATGACCTCATTTTAATTACAAGCAGCATTTTTAAAACCTATTTCAAAATAGTACATTTGCTGCCCGTTTAAAAACCAATTTAAATTAAAATTATAAACGCTTAGGTTTCAACGCGATTTTTTAACGTCTAAAACCTCACGCCTGACTCCTAAGTAAGTACTTCAACACTTAAATAAATCAACATGGCTTTTGATATTGACATGATAAAAGCGCATTACGAGTCGCTGCCGGGTAAGGTAGAAGCTGCTCGAAAAATGCTGGGTCGTCCGTTGACGCTGACTGAAAAGACGCTTTACGCGCACCTTCACGCCGAATCACCACTAAAAACTTATGGCAGAGGAAAAGATTATGTTTTCTTCGCACCTGACCGTGTGGCGATGCAGGATGCTACGGCGCAGATGGCATTGTTGCAGTTCATGATGGCCGGAAAAGATAAGGTAGCAGCACCTTCAACGGTACACTGTGACCACTTGATTCAGGCAAAAGTGGGCGCAGACAAAGACCTTGCAATTGCCAATGATGTCAACTCGGAAGTATATGATTTCTTAGCTTCTGTTTCTAACAAATATGGTATCGGCTTTTGGAAACCAGGTGCAGGTATCATTCACCAAATCGTTTTGGAAAACTATGCATTTCCAGGCGGTATGATGATTGGAACAGATTCTCACACGCCTAATGGTGCTGGTCTGGGCATGTTAGCAATCGGTGTTGGTGGTGCAGATGCAGTGGATGTGATGGCCGGAATGCCCTGGGAATTGAAGATGCCAAAAGTAATTGGTGTTAAATTAACTGGCTCGTTGAAAGGTTGGGCTTCTGCCAAAGATGTAATTTTGAAAGTAGCTGGTATCTTGACCGTAAAAGGAGGAACAGGTGCAGTCGTTGAATATTTCGGACCGGGCGCACGTCGGATTTCTTGTACGGGTAAAGGGACTATCGGAAATATGGGTGCAGAAATCGGAGCAACGACTTCGACTTTTGGTTACGACAAAGCAATGGAACGTTACTTGCGCATCACTGGTCGAGCAGATGTTGCACGATTGGCAAATAAAGTAAAAGAGCATTTGACGGGAGACAAAGAGTGTTATGACAATCCAGAAAAATATTTTGACCAGGTTATTAATATTAATTTGTCAAAATTAGAGCCTTACGTTAATGGTCCATACACGCCAGACTTAGCTTGGCCAATTTCAAAATTTGCCAAAGCAGTTAAGAAAAACGGCTACCCACAAAAATTGGAAGTAGGCTTGATTGGCTCTTGTACCAATTCATCTTACGAAGATTTAGACCGGGCAGCTTCTTTAGCAAAACAAGCTGTTGCTAAAAACTTAAAAGTTAAAGCAGAATTTACCGTAACTCCAGGTTCAGAGCAAATTCGTTACACCGTTGAGCGTGACGGATTGTTGCAGGCTTTTGAAGATATGGGCGGTGTCGTTTTAGCAAATGCATGTGGACCATGTATCGGCCAGTGGGCGCGTCATACCGATGACCCTTCTCGTAAAAACTCTATCATCACATCGTTCAACCGTAACTTTACGAAACGAAATGATGGTAATCCAAATACTCATGCATTCGTTGCTTCACCAGAATTGGTAACTGCAATGGCAATCGCGGGTGATTTGACATTTAATCCATTGACGGATTCTTTGACAAATGAAAAAGGGGAGCAAGTAAAATTAGACCCACCGACGGGTGCCGAATTGCCACCAAATGGTTTTGATGTAGAAGATGCTGGCTTCATTGCGCCAATTAAAGATGGTAGCGGAGTAAACGTTGTAGTTGCAAAAGGTTCTGACCGTTTACAATTATTGGAGCCATTCAAGCCTTTATCTCAAGAGCAAGTTCAAGGTATGCGCGTATGGGTGAAAGCTAAAGGTAAATGTACAACTGACCACATTTCAATGGCTGGTCCTTGGTTGAAGTTCCGTGGACACTTAGAAAATATTTCTAACAACTGTTACATCGGAGCAATTAACGCTTTCAATGGTGAGCCAAATAAAATCTTGAACGTCGAAACGGGCGAATATGGAAAAGCACCAGATGTAGCACGTTACTACCGAGACAATGGTATCGGTTCGGTTGTTTTTGGTGAAGAAAACCTGGGAGAAGGTTCTTCTCGTGAACATGCTGCAATGGAGCCTCGATTCTTGGGCGTACACGCGGTGATTGTAAAATCTTTCGCTCGTATTCACGAAACGAACTTGAAAAAACAAGGAATGTTAGCTTTGACTTTCACTAATCCTGCCGACTACGATAAAGTACGTCAAGATGATAAAGTGAACATCATTGATTTCAACAAAATGGCACCAGGCAAGAACTTAACTGTTGAGTTGGTTCACTCAGATGGCACTTCTGACAAGTTTGAAGTAGCACATACCTACAATGCTGCTCAAATTGATTGGGTTCGTGCAGGTTCTGCTTTGAATAAAATTCGAGAGGAAATGGCGGCATAATTTTCCGCAATATCTCTTTTTTATAACAGGCGGTGACATGGAGGTGTCACCGCCTGTATTGTTTGTAGCCACGCACTTTAGTGCGTCGGCAATTTAAATTTCTCTCCATGAAAGACGCTTACATCTTCGACACCGTCCGCACCCCCCGAGGCAAAGGAAAAAAAAGCGGCTCTCTCTACGAAGTGCAGCCCGTCGAATTGCTAAAAACCGTTTTGGTCGCCTTGCAAGAACGCAATAATTTAGATACCTCTCAGGTAGACGATTGCTTAATTGGCAACAATGCACCTGTCGGTGAACAAGGTGGAAACATTGCTCGAACGGCGACTTTGTATGCTGGTTGGGACAACGTCGTGCCAGGTGCACAAATTAATCGGTATTGCTCATCGGGCTTGGAAACCATCAACTTAGCGGCAAGTAAAATTCGTTCAGGTTGGGAAGATTTAATCGTCGCAGGAGGTACCGAAAGTATGAGTCGGATTCCGTTGGCATCCGACGGTGGGGCTTTATTTTCTGATTCAAATGTTGCGCAAAAATTAGGGTATGTCCCACAAGGAATAAGTGCCGATTTAATTGCAACGCTGGAAGGATTTAGTAGAGAAGATGTAGATGCAGTTGCATTTATGAGTCAGCAACGAGCCGCAGCAGCACAGATGAATGGCTATTTTAAAAACTCAATAATCCCTGTAAAGGATATAAATGGATTAACGATTTTAGATTACGACGAACTGGTGCGCCCAGAAACGACGCTCGAAGTTTTAGCCAATTTACCTTTATCTTTTAAAAAAATTGGTGCATTAGGTTTTAATGATATTGCATTACAAAAATACTTTTCTTTAGAAAAAATTAATCATGTTCACCATGCGGGGAATAGTTCTGGAATTGTCGATGGAGCAGCGCTATCGCTAATGGGATCGCTCGAAAAAGGCAAAGAATTAGGTCTGAAACCTCGCGCTAAAATTCTCTCTGCTGCGTTGGTCGGTCTTGATCCAACCATTATGCTTACTGGTCCTGCACCTGCGACAAACAAAGCATTGAAAATAGCAGGAATGAAGTTAAAAGACATTGATTTAATGGAGGTCAATGAAGCTTTTGCAGGTGTCGTTCTGAAGTTTTTAAAGGATATGAAACTGAATGATTTCGATAAAATTAATGTCAACGGCGGCGCGATTGCTCTAGGTCATCCAATCGGCGCAACAGGAACAATGCTCATGGGTACACTGATTGATGAGTTAGAACGACGTGATTTGCAGACGGGGTTAGTAACTTTATGTGTAGGCGGCGGTATGGGAATTGCAACGGTGATTGAGCGAGTTTGATGTATTCCATTTCAAAACCCTATTCGAGAGGCTATCTTAAAAGATAATTTTTCTCGTTAATTGGAAAATTAAATTCTAAAGACGGAGCAAAAAGAATATTTCAAGTTGCGCTCAGTCAGAAAAATTTTTGATACATTCTCAATCTATTGAAATTTCACTCAATGGGGACTAAATACACT
>CAYUNA010000086.1:0-11224 GCA_964445895.1 uncultured Saprospiraceae bacterium
GCGTGTGGGGTTCTTGAGGATGAAAAATGATTTTTGCAAAATCATTTTTCATCCTCAAACTCCTCTTGCTTTAAATACAAAATGACTTTTTACACAGTTTACTAATATATTTACAGAACCATATTATCATTTTTAAATGGAAAATCCTTACCTAACATTAGGTATCCCTATTCTCCTAAAAATAGGGAAATTCATCTTTTTGACAATTTTATGGGTAAACTATTCAACCTCTTGTGCTATATTTGGTTTTTAAACATTAATTGTATTCAATCTAAATAAAAATTGATGACGATAGCAACCGAAGCAGTAGCAAAATTGAAGGCGGGCGAACATGGCATAGTCGCGCATTTTACCAATGACCAAATGGCTGGGAAGCTGATGTCGATGGGGATGCTACCTGGCAGTGTTGTGGAAGTTGTAAGAGTCGCACCATTCAACGGCGGTTTTTATTTGAAAGTTGATGGCAATTGTATCGCGATTCGCGTCACCGAAGCAGAAAATATATTTCTGGAAATTTAAGCACCGACGACTGTGAGCAAACGAGCATTCACGATTGCGCTGATTGGTAATCCGAACAGTGGCAAATCTTCTGTATTCAATCAACTGACTGGCTTGCGCCAAAAAGTAGGTAATTTTCCTGGCGTGACCGTCGATAAAAAAATAGGAAAACTTCGACTCACTACGGGCGAAGATGCCATTTTACTGGATTTTCCAGGTACTTACAGCCTTTATCCGACCTCGATGGATGAACGCGTGGTGCTCGATGTGTTTACCAATCCTGACGATCCAAACTATCCTGATGCCGTTATTTATCTGGCAGATATTACCAATTTAGAAAAGCATTTTTTGTTGCTTACGCAAATAAAAGACCTCGGTTTGCCGATGGTGTTGGCGTTGAATATGTCGGATTTGGCGGAGAAACAGAACTTGAAAGTTGATGACCAAAGGTTAAGCGATTTTTTAAAAATGCCTGTGGTGGTGATTAGTGGACGATCAGGTCATAATTTGGAAAATTTGCGCAGCGCACTTGCTGATGTGTATAAAAATAGCCAACAAAAAAAGGCTACACCGATTCAAAATTTCTATTCCTTTTCGGAAACGGAAAAAACCGTTATTCAAAAAATAAAAACTCAATTTCCATTAAAGAATGACTACCAAGCCTTGCTTTGGGGGCACCATCATAAGCGTTTGATGTTTATGGGACAAACTCAGAAAGAGTCCATTCAGAAAATAGTAGCGGAGACGGAATTTCATAGCATCGCTAAGCAGATTAATGAGACGATGCAGCGTTTCAATAAGTTTACTCCTGTCCTGCAAAAAATCATCAAAAAACCACAAACGCAGCCGACTTCTATTACCGATAAAATCGACCAAATCATCGTGCATCCTATCGCGGGGCCAATTATCTTTTTCTCGTTGATGTTTCTGGTTTTTCAAGCCATTTTCGCTTGGGCGCAATATCCGATGGAGTGGATTGAAGCAGGATTTGGGGCATTGACGGAATTTACTAAGGCTACGCTTCCTGAAGGTTGGTTTACAGATTTATTGACGGATGGCATCATCGCAGGACTTGGCGGTATTTTGATTTTTATTCCTCAAATTACGATATTATTTTTCTTAATTGCCATTTTAGAGGAGATTGGTTATATGGCGCGCGCCGTTTTTATGTTTGATAAAATCATGCAAAAATTCGGCTTGAATGGGCGTAGTGTCGTCGCGCTGATTAGTAGTAGTGCCTGTGCGATTCCAGCAATTATGTCCACGCGAACGATTAGCAATTGGAAAGAACGATTGATTACGATTTTGGTGACGCCGCTGATTAGTTGCTCGGCGCGGATTCCAGTATATGCTATTTTGATTGGATTTGTCGTGCCTCCGGTGACCGTTTGGGGCGTTTTCAATGCGCAGGGACTAGCATTTATGGGACTTTATTTATTGGGTATCGTGGCAGCATTGGTTTCGGGTTGGGTATTTAAAAAGATTTTAAAAAGTGAAGAAAGCTCGTTTTTGATGCTGGAATTGCCGCAATATCGTCCTCCTGTTTGGAAAAATATTTGGTTTACCTTAAAATCAAAAGTAACGTCTTTTGTCGTTGAAGCGGGGAAAGTTATTATGGTTATCAGCGTAGTTTTGTGGTTTTTAGCCAGTTATGGTCCTGCCGAAAAAATGGCGCAAGCTGAAGCCACTGCCACTGAAATGGCGCAATCGCAAAACCTCTCCGAAGACCAAACTGCCGACCTCATCGCTGGTCGAAAAATAGAAGCTTCTTACGCCGGTCACCTCGGAAAATTTATTGAACCTGCCATCCGACCACTTGGCTATGATTGGAAAATTGGTATTGCCCTCATTACGTCTTTTGCTGCCCGTGAGGTATTTGTCGGGACGATGGCAACCATTTATAGTATTGGTAGCGTGGAGGATGAATCCACGATTCGCGAACAACTGTCGAAGGCTCGAAATCCGATTACTGGCGCACCCGTTTATACGATGGCAACGTCGCTGTCGTTGTTGATTTTCTACGTTTTTGCGCTGCAATGTATGAGTACCTTGGCTGTAGTGCGGCGAGAGACGGGAAGTTGGAAATGGCCGATTATTCAGTTTTTATTTATGGGTGGACTGGCTTATTTGGGAGCGTTGATTACGTTTCAGGTTTTACAGTAGGAGGGGGATATTTTGTATTCCTAACCTCAAACTTTTATTTTGGGCTAACGAAATTATGCTAGCAAAGGGCTTTCTCATAAAAACTAAAAGGCGCATAGCGACTAAACTATTGGTAGAAATTTAAGCATTATTCTTCAGGCGCATAGCGACTGCCCGATTAAAAAGCATAAAAATGGGGGAATCGCTCTGCGCTTCTAATAAAAAACAAAATTTCTACCAATAGCTAAGTCGCTCCGCGCCAACCCAGTCCAATTTATTTTTTTATGAGAAAACCCTTTATGTTAGCATTAATTCAAAAAAATGTTATCAACTTTCTTAAATACCAAATTAGTTACCACGCGGCACTTAAATTAAGCATCTTCCTTAAAAAACACCTCCCCATGCCGTGCCATTTTCAACAAAAGCGGGCTACATCGATACCTGTCTTCATGATACGTTTCCCGCAATTCTTCCATCAACTTCACACATTTATCCATGCCCCATTCATCCGCCCAAGCCAGCAGCCCTTTTGGGTAATTCACTCCTTTGGTCATTGCCAAATCAATATCTTCCGCACTTGCCACTTGCCAAAACAGCGCATCTGCTGCTTCATTGATTAACATCATCACAATGCGTTCAACAATTTTTTGACCTAAATGATGGTCTTTATTGGGTTCTGGATTTTCTGCATTTTCACCATAATGATAAAAACCACGCCCCGTTTTTCGACCTAAATATCCTGCTTCTGCCAGCCGCTTTTGCGTAAACGATGGTTTATATCGCGCATCATAATAAAACGATTTGAAAACGGTCTCTGTTACCGTGTAATTCACATCATGGCCAATATAATCCATCAACGTAAACGGTCCCATTCGGAAACCTGCAATTTCCTTCATCGCCCAATCTATCGTCGCTACATCTGCAATGCCTTCTTCCAAAATTCGTAGTGCTTCTCCATAAAATGGACGGGCCACCCGGTTAACAATAAAGCCAGGTGTATCTTTCGCCAAAACCACTAATTTGCCCCAGGATTCAATCAGATTTCGAGCTTTGGTGACCACTTTTTCATCGGTTTGGACGGCAGGAATCACTTCCACTAATTTCATCAACGGCGCAGGATTGAAAAAGTGTATACCAATCACTCTTGACGGTTTTTTGCAAGCCGCTGCAATCGAAGCTACGGATAAAGAGGAAGTATTGGTTGCCAGGATGCAATCGTCCGCAACGATGTGTTCGAGTTCTTTAAATACCCTTTTTTTAATATCTAAATTCTCTACAATTGCTTCAATGACCAAACCCGCTTCTGAGAAGGATTCCATCGAATTTACCATTAAAATTCGTCCAAAAATTGCCTTCGACTCTTGCGGTGTCAACCGTTCTTTTTCGACAAGGCGATTTAAGATTTTTTGTAATTTTTCACTGGCTTTTTTCAAGGCTTCGCGGTTGGTATCGAATACCAAAACTTCGTGCCCAGCCGTTGCGGCTACTTGTGCAATGCCGCTGCCCATTGCGCCGCTTCCGAGGATTCCGATGGTCATAAGTTCTATTTGAGTAGTCTGAAGTCAGACCATTTTGTCAGAGAATAGAAAACAGTTTTTATATGGACTGATTTCTGAAATTATTTTTGCAAATGTAGTAAAAGTATGGGGGATACCGAATTAATATGTCCGGGCACTTACCGGTTTCAGTGTTTAATCTTCTTTCCAAAAATACATATCTAATTCGCCCTTATTTTTTGCTTTAATTTTCCCACGATAAGCAAAATTACCTAGTGTTTTCGTCAATTCATAGGTCGCTTTTGACACACTAATTTTTCCAGATTCTCCCGTTGATTCAATTCGGGAAGCCGTATTGACAGTATCTCCCCAGATGTCGTAAGCAAACTTTTTTTCGCCGACTACTCCCGCAATAGCAGGGCCACTATGAATGCCGATTCGAACTTCAAAAAATGGTCGTTTTGCTTGTTCTCTTTTGACAAATCTTAAACAATCTGCGGCAGCTTTTAAAATTTTTATAGCATGGTCATCATCTTTTATTGGAAGTCCGGCTGCTGCCAAATAAGCATCGCCAATCGTCTTGATTTTTTCAACGCCATACTTTTGACAAATTCGGTCAAAACCAGTAAAAAGAATATTGATGTCCTCCACTAATTTTTTAGGAGAAACGGTCTCACTATATTTAGTAAAACCAGTGACATCAATAAACATGACCGAAATATTATCAAAATACTTGGGTACGGAAGCCCCGTGATTTTTTAATTCTAATGCTACCGTTTCTGGCAAAATATTGAGCAATAATTCATCTGATTTTTCTTTTTCGGCATTTAATTCTTGAGTTCGTTGCGTCACTTTCTCTTCTAAAACTATATTTTGTTCTTTTACTAATCGTTCATTTTCTTGTGCTTTTTCGATAGCTTGCAACTGTGCTTTCTCTCGTTCTGCTTTATAAGTATTTATTTTATTTGCCAAGGCATTGGATAGCAAAACGGCTTCGAGAGCACTCCCAATTTGAAAAGAAGTAATGGTCAAAAATACGATTGGTAATACACCATTAATGGTCATAATCAAAACCACATTAGCAATTAGCAGAGTAGTCCAGGCAATGAGGTAATACTTGGCAGCGGTATTCCCTTTGTAGTAAATGTAGGCAGCGATAAAAATCAATGAAATAGAAAGAATGCCAGCATTAGCCTGAATAATGATATTTGACCAAGGTTGCCAACCAAGTAGAATGGTGAAAAAAGTCAAGATGGCAATACTGGCTAAGAGAATTAAGAATCGATGAGCCTTGGGTGCATAGGTTTTGGTTTCCAAAAAACGAGTAGAAAACAAGATGGAAGTAATCACAATTAAACAGAGAAAAATAGAAGAGCCTGAATTGAAAAAAGGCATATCCGACCAAAGCAAATCAAAGCCAATACCCCGAAATCGAAGCATCATTATCAAGGTAACACCGATATGCAATATGTAATAAAAATAAACCCGGTCTTTGATGTTGAAAAAAATGAATAAATTATAAATCAACATTGCGAGCATAATCCCCAAATAAGCACCATTAAAAATGTCATTTCGATGCAAGTGTTTGACCACTGGTTTAACTGCACCAATATAAAGGGGGATAAAAAAGTCGGTCTTAGTAGATGTTTCAATGAAGATTGTCTCAGGATTTGTGCCCAATTCAAATGTAAAAGTACTGGACTTAAAACTCCTTGTTTCGTGTAGTGTAAAACTTCCACTATAATATTCGCGAAATGTACCATGCTCACTTTTTACGAATACATCTAGGTGATGAATCAATGGATTATCAACGAGCAACGTCAATTCCTGAGCTGTCGTATTTTTTACATTAAATTTTAGCCAAAATTTAGAACTGGTATGCTTAAAATTTAAGACCTCTTTATCAAATTTTGTAAATTGATTATCCGGAAAATTAAATACCTCTTCTTTTGTAAACTTATGGTCTTCATCCTCAAAAACCATGGACGATTTGGCAATAGACATTAACTCGGTTGCCTCTGAATAAATAATCTGTGAATTCGCTTGACTAGCAAAACTACATAAGATGATGAGTATTATACGAAAGCTGGCCATAGTCTTGTATTTCTGCAAATGTACTGAAAGTATGGATAAATTTTTGGAGAATATTGTTTTCTATTTCATTCATTTATCAAATGTTTTTTTTAGAAATCCCAATTCCAAAAACGCCCGCAACAAAATATTTACCGTATGCGGATGCTCAATTTCTCCATTTTTAAATAACTTGAAAACCGCTGCAATTGGCATTTTTTTCAAAACAATATCTTCTGCATCATCAAAGTGAGTCTCTCCAATCAATTCCACATCTCTTGCCAACCAATGATGAATGTAAGCATCTTGAAAAACTGGATTTGCAGGTATTTTCCCTAAATACTGCCAGTTTTTACTGCCGTAACCCGTTTCTTCTAACAATTCTCGCTCAACTGCTTTTTGGTGATTTTCTCCATCATCCACCATACCGCCGGGTACTTCTAACGTTTTTTTAGCAATTCCAAAACGGTATTGTTCAATCATTAAAATATGACCGTCAGCAGTGATTGGAACAACATTAGCCGCATCGTTGCCCGTCAAGACAGTGATAGTCACGGGTTTTTGGTTGCGCGGATTGACGAGAGTATCGGTGCGGATTTGAAATAGGGGATTGGTCAAGCCAAATTCAGACGACAAGATTTGCCACTCTTTTTTTTTATGTTGCATTTTTTTATTTTTTGAAATCAGTTGGCAAAGAAAGTCATAATTTTGCTCGTATCACAAATTCTCGTACTTTTCGCCCGGAGATGCTAATCAATCAAAATTATTGAGTGTCTTCTAAATTGAATTGCTAAAGAATATATGACTTACACTATTCAAAAAATAGCCCAGATTTTAAATGGGAAAATTTTTCAAAGTCCATCGCCGAGTGCGTTGGTCGAACACCTCTTGATTGATTCGCGGCAGGTAGCGTTTGCGCATTCTACCTTGTTTTTTGCCATTGAAACCAAGCGACGGGATGGGCATGATTTTATCGCAGATTGCTACGAACGTGGGGTGCGTAATTTTATCATTTCTAAAAATATTCCTTTCCAGGATTTTCCGGAAGGTAATTTTATTATGGTTGGCAAAACGCTGACAGCTTTACAGCAGTTGGCGAAATATCACCGAGAACAATTTCCTGACTTGACGGTCATCGGCATTACGGGCAGCAATGGCAAAACGATAGTCAAGGAATGGCTGTTTCAATTGCTCAATCCTGATTATTACATTGTGCGGAGTCCCAAAAGCTACAATTCGCAGATTGGAGTGCCGTTATCTGTTTGGCAAATTGAAAAACACCATACGTTAGCGATTTTTGAAGCGGGTATTTCTGAAATTGGGGAGATGGGAAAAATTGCGCCGATTATTGATTGTAATATTGGTGTTTTTACGAATATCGGCGAAGCCCATAGCGCGGGTATTCCTGATTTGGAAAGAAAATTGGATGAAAAGTTAGACCTTTTTGACCATGCAGATTCGCTGGTTTTTTCTCTGGATGACCCCGTAGTAGATGCAGCAATTTCGGGGCGATTCCCTGAGAAGGATATGTTTATGTCGTCTGATTATAATGACATGGCAGGTTTATACATTGAGCGAATAAAAACGATTGGTCGGCGTACCAAAATTTCGGGGAATTTATTTGATGAACCTGTAAGCATTTATATTCCATTTACGGATGAAATCTCGATTGATAATGCCATCCATTGCTGGGCGGTGATGCTGTATTTGGAAATTGATAATAGTACAATTCAACAGCGGATGTTGCGTCTCGAACCCGTAGAAATGCGCTTGGAAGTGAAAGAGGGAGTCAATAATTGTATCATTATTAATGACGCGTATAATTCTGATTTGCATTCCTTAGAAATGGCGTTGAATTTTCAGCGAAATAAAGCAAAGAAGAACAATCGAGTGTTGATTTTATCCGATATTTTTCAGACAGGATTGTCAAAAGAGGAACTTTACGAAGCGGTTGCAAATGTTATTAATCAATATGAAGTTGAAAAAATAATTTGTATCGGAGAGGCGATTCAACAGTTGAAATTAGAAATGACGGGCGACATTACCTATTTTAAAGATACGCCTGAATTTCTACAACAATTGAAATTGAATGACTTTCAAAATCAGACCATTCTCATCAAAGGTGCGCGTCAATTTCAATTTGAAAAAATAGCTGACCGCCTTTCTGAAAAAGTCCATAAAACGGTTTTTGAAATTAACCTCAGTGCCTTGCAACACAATCTGCGTACATATAGTAATCTGTTGCATTCTGGTACAAAAATGATGGCGATGGTTAAAGCATCTGCCTACGGAAGTGGTGCGGTAGAAATCGCTCGACAATTGGAGTTTTCTAAGGTGAATTACCTCGCAGTTGCTTACACGGATGAGGGCGTAGAATTGCGAAAAGCAGGTATTCAGTTGCCGATTATGGTGCTAAATCCAGAAGAAGCGACTTTTGCCGATTTGCTTGAACATGGCTTAGAACCTGAGATTTCCAATTTTCAATTATTAAAAAAATACAGCACATTTGTCAAAGAAAATCAGCCCGAATTTCCATTGGATATTTTTGAAGGAAAACTGCCTGAAATTTTCACTGATTTTGCCAAATTTGTCAAAGACGAAATGGACACGCGCGAGCTATATCCTGTTCATTTAAAATTGGATACAGGTATGCATCGCCTGGGATTTGAGGAAAAAGATTTTGGAGAATTGTTGCCGTTTTTACAAAAAGCAAAAGAGTTGCAGGTTGTTTCAGTCTTGTCTCATTTGGCAGCTAGTGAAGCGGTAGACCATGACAAATTCACCAACGACCAAATTGAGAGATATTTAAAAATGTACAATCAAATTTCCCCTGTTTTGGGGTATAAACCAATGCGGCATATCTTAAATTCTGGCGGAATTGTCCGTTTTCCAGAATATCAAATGGATATGGTGCGGCTTGGAATTGGTCTATATGGTATTGATAGCAGCGGTTTAATACAAGATAAATTGCAGACGGTTAGCAGCCTAAAAGCTACCGTTTCGCAAGTGAAAAATATCGTCGCAGGTGATACCGTCAGCTACGGCCGGAGTGGCAAGGCAGATAAAGATATGACGATAGCCACCTTGTCGATTGGATATGCGGATGGATTGCCCCGGGCTGCAGGGAATGGTAAATTCCAAGTGTTGATTAATGGTCAAAATGCACCACTTTTTGGCACCGTGTGTATGGATATGTGTATGGTCGATGTAACAGATATTGCTGGTGTGGAACAAGGTGATGAGGTCATTATTTTTGGTAAAAATCCGAAGGTTGAAAATTTAGCCACTGCGGTTGGGACGATTCCTTATGAGATTTTTACGGGGGTTTCTAGTCGGGTCAAACGGGTCTATTTTCAAGAGTAGGGGAGTTAAATCATGGTGATTTTCAAAATCACCATGATTTTTCAAAAAACGCTATCAATCCTTCTTCGTTTTCTTAACCTCTTTCGTCACTTTTTTCTCACCATTTTTAGTAATGGTCGTTGTGGTGGTAGTAATTACATTGCCTTCTGCATCTTCTTCAACAGACACTTCAACATTTTTATTTTCAAAATCATTTTTTGCAACGGACTCATTTTCGGAATGACCTTTTAGCGTTGCTTTCGCCTTTTTTGACTTGCCGTCTCGCGTATAGGTTATGGTGATTTTATCGCCTTTTTTGTATTTTCCAAGCGCATCAATCACGTCTTTTTGCTTGGTGATTGTCGTATTGTCAATGGCAGTAATCACATCGCCTTTTTGTAGACCCGCTTCCTCTGCCGCGCTACTGGCAACGATGCCAACGATTTTAGAAGAGTCATCTTTTGTTGAAGTTTCTACGCCGTTTTCATTTTTAATTTCTTCCGTAATCGCCATTTCTACACCGAGGAAGGCTTGATTAGGAGTAGACATTTTTTTTGATTTTTGCATCACTTTAATCTGTCCATCTGTTTGTTCCAAATCAATACCTTTTTCTTTCAATTGTTGCTTGATATTTTCTGGAATTTCGCCCTCGCCACTCCATTCAAATACCTCCGCGTCATCGTCACCGGACATCATAATTTGGATACTTTTTTCCTCGCCTTCGTTATCAACATTAATGGTTTTGGTTCGTTTGTCCATTTTGATAACACGAATTTCTTTGTCCGTATTATTCAAATCAATGCCTTCGGCTGCCAGTTCTTTTTGGATACTTTCTGGCAATTCGCCCTCGCCGTCCCATTCAAAAATATCTGCTTCACCATCGCCTGACATCTTGATTCGAATACTTTTATGTTTGCCCTCTTCATCAATTTCGATAGTTTGACTTTTTTTGATGACTTTGATATCCTGACCGTCCTTATTCGTCCATTTCATTGTTTTGCCATCATCTTCGGTGATGGTTTCGATGTCGATTTCTATTTTTTTACCATTGTCATCGATAAAAAATATATTATCGGCATCATCGCCTTCTTTAATAATTTTTTCGGTTACTTCTTTACCATTTTCATCAATTGTTTTTTTGATAATTATGACCTTTTTTTCTTCTTTTGTTTCTACATTTCCATTAGTATTTTGTGCTTGCAATTGCACAAATAAAAAGCTGGATAAAATTAAGGTTACTAATTTAGCTGTCTTCATAATTTATTGAATTTGCGTTTCTAATTTTTTTTTGCGAAGATATTAGAAAATCATCTTTTGTAGTACATTCCCAACTAAAATCTCATTCATAAAGTTAATTGTCTCCATTTTCAAAAGCCAAGAAATCAGGTATAGCTTTATTTTTTGAATTGTTATTAAGCGTCTCTGACTCGCTAATTGTAGCACTAAATATATGGGGTCGATCAGTATTGCGACTGACTAAATCTTTATCGAGCATGATTTGCAGAATGCCGAGTTCGCTATCCGTAGGTTTCTGATAGTTCAGGTTTAAATTTTTTGTTAGTCAAAGGTCTACGAATTGATTCCTAATCGACGATTTTTTATACGAACAACTTCGTAGTTTAGAGCATGTTTAAAATTTCACTCTCCTGATAACCAATATTTTATGAACCTGACTT
>CAYUNA010000087.1:0-9734 GCA_964445895.1 uncultured Saprospiraceae bacterium
AAAAAAATCAATTATTTCCTCCATTTCCATTATAACCCGTACTTTTGCGCATCATTTTTGCAAATGAATGTATATAAGAAAAAATAAACATTGATTAAAGACTATCAATCAGTGTTTTAAAATAGAATAATCAGGTCAGCGACCGTCAACCATCGGCCGTCAACCGTCAACCGTTTAAAAGATGTATCGAACTCACAATTGCGGACAATTGCGCATGGATAATGTAGGAGAGGTAGTTACCCTCAGTGGATGGGTGCAAGGCTCGAATGATTTAGGACACATGATGTACACGAACCTTCGTGACCGATATGGTATCACTCAATTATTTTTTAGTAAGGAAAAAACCTCGGAAGATTTATTTGCGAAAGCAAGAACCTTAGGGCGAGAGTATGTAGTAAAAGCTACAGGGAAGGTAGTGGAGCGTCATTCTAAAAATACAAAAATTCCGACAGGAAATATTGAAATAGAAGTAACGGAATTAGAGATTTTGAATGCTGCAAAAACACCGCCGTTTACCGTTGAAGAAAAAACAGATGGAGGAGATGATTTGCGGATGAAATATCGTTATTTAGATTTGCGTCGTCCGAATGTACAGGAGAAAATTATCTTTCGTAGCGAGGTCGCGATTCAGACACGAAAGCACTTGGCAAGTGAAGGGTTTATTGAAGTCGAAACGCCAGTTTTGATTAAAAGTACACCAGAAGGTGCGCGGGATTTTGTGGTGCCGAGTCGTATGAATCCAGGACAATTTTATGCGTTGCCGCAGTCGCCGCAGACGTTTAAGCAGATTTTGATGGTGAGCGGTTTGGATAAGTATTTTCAGATTGTAAAATGTTTTCGGGATGAAGATTTGCGAGCAGACCGACAACCAGAGTTTACTCAAATTGACTGCGAAATGTCGTTTGTGACGCAAGAAGATATTTTACGGACATTTGAAAATTTGACCAAGCATTTGTTTAAAGCTTGTCGTGGGATTGAGTTAGAAGATTTTCCATTAATGAGTTATGATGAGGCTGCGCGCCGTTTTGGTTCGGATAAACCAGATTTGCGTTTTGGAATGGAGTTCACAGAACTGAACGATGTGGCGAAAGGTCACGGTTTCCCTGTTTTTGACAGTGCAGAATTGGTCGTTGGGATTTGTGCAGAAGGACAAGCTGACCAATATTCTAATAAAGATATTAAAAAATTGACGGAGTGGATGCAGCGTCCGCAGATTGGTGCGAAAGGTATGGTTTGGGTGAAAATGAATGCAGACGGAAGTATCAAGTCTTCGGTAGGCAAGTTTTTCTCTGATGAAATTTTGCAGACGTGGGCCGCTAAAATGGGGGCGAAACCTAATGATATGCTACTCGTCATGTCTGGTGAAACTGACCGCGTGCGCAAGCAATTGAATGAATTGCGCTTAGAAATGGGTCGCAGAATGGGCTTGATGAAAGCTGGTGATTTTAAGCCATTATGGGTAGTTGATTTTCCATTATTAGAATGGGACGAAGATTCTGAACGTTTTCACGCGATGCACCACCCGTTTACTTCTCCTAAAAAAGAGGATGTCGAAAGAATGCTCAACGGTGACCACGAAACCATGAAAGCACTCCGCGCGGATGCCTATGATTTGGTAATTAATGGTGTGGAAATTGGTGGTGGTTCAATTCGGATTCACGACCGAGCATTGCAAGAAAGAAACTTCAAATTGCTTGGTTTTACCGACGAAGAAGCGGAGGCTCAATTTGGCTTTTTAATGGGGGCATTTGAATATGGTGCGCCGCCGCATGGAGGTATTGCCTTTGGTTTTGATCGTTTGTGTGCCGTGATGATGAATTCGTATTCTATACGAGATTTCATTGCATTTCCTAAAAATAATCAGGGTCGAGATATGATGATAGATGCGCCATCGCCGATTGGAGAGGAGCAGTTTGAAGAGTTATATTTGCAGAGTACAGTGGAGAAAGAAGCGTAGAAAGTATTTGTTTTTTGAGGATAAAAATGTTTTTTGAAAATCATTTTTATCCTCAAAAGTTTTTGTTTTAAAGGAATATCAACTTTCTAACAAAACCCTAACAAATAATCTTTTAGCTTTTTGTACCTTCGCGATTTTTACTAATTTTCCTTTGTTTTAAAGGAAATGCAGACAGTTAGCGGACATTTTCGCTGCAAACGCCATTTCTACGCAACCTGCAAATTTCCTTTGCAGTCATTCCATAAGAGAAAACTATCGGGTCTTTAGTTATTGGTCTTTGGTCTTTAGCTTAAGCCTACGATTAAAGATTAAAAAATGATTACATTTATAAAAGGAGTCATTGCTTATAAAAGTCCTACTTACATCATCGTCGAAACGGGCGGCATTGGATATCATGTAAATATTAGTTTGCATACGTATTCACAGATTGAAAAATTGGACAAGGTACAAATCATCACTCATTTGCAAGTAAAAGAAGATAGTCATACGCTGTATGGCTTTGCAGATGAAAAAGAACGGAAATTATTTCGACAATTGATTTCAGTATCGGGCATTGGAACAGCTACGGCGCAGATTTTGCTTTCTTCTATGAATCCAGAAGATGTGCGAATGGCCATTATCAGTGAAGATGTAAATGCTTTTAAAAAAGTGAAAGGAGTAGGTCCGAAAACAGCAAAAAGGCTGATTTTGGACTTAAAAGATAAGATGTTGAAAGATTCAGGGGACGTGCCGCTGACAATTAGTACATCTACAGACAATACATTGCGACAGGAGGCGTTAAGTGCATTGGTATCTCTTCAGGTGAACCGCATTCAGGCACAGAAAGTTTTGAACAAAATTTTGAAAGAAAAACCTGATATAAGTTCAGTAGAAGAGTTAATAAAGTTAGCGTTTAGAGAAATGTAAGAAAGTTGAGTTTATTTTATAAATGATGAAGCAAAATTTACTAAATCTTTGAGATTTAGCAAACTAAAAACAAGTATAGCTGATTTGCTAAATTTTAGAATTTAATAAATCTCTTTTTAAAAACCGTTTTTATTCTTCAATCTCCACTTCATATTACAGTTTTAACGAACGTTAAAGTTTAGACCTAAAATAAATAATTACCAGAAAGACAGTTTATAGGAAGAAATGTTCATGGTTTTTTTGTGAAAATTATAATCGACCATGAAAAACTTCCTAAATCCCTACATTAAGATATGAGAAGAGAATATTACCTAGTAGCAACGGTTTTACTCGCGACTATTTTTTCGATTTCGACTAAAGCATCTGACGATTCGAGAATTTTTGACAATCCTTATGCGGAGGAGTTTGTCACAACCGTTTTAGATACCATTCCATTGGAAGACCGCACGGGCGATTATATTTCTGACCCGAATACCAATCCATTTGATTTAAAAGATCCAAAAATTATTGAGCAAAACGTCGAGTATGACCCGACGACGAATCAATATATCATTACGGAGAAAATGGGTGACGAATATTTCCGACCGCCGAGCTATATGACTATTGAAGAATATCAAGATTATATCGCGAAGCAACAGGAAAAAGAATATTTCCGAGAACTTTCCGGAGCGAGTGGTGGACAGCGAGGAATTGGCGGACGAAAAGACCCACTGGCAGAAATTGATGTGAAAAATAGTCTGGTTGACCGTCTTTTTGGTGGTACAGATGTGAATATTCAGCCGCAGGGTAGCATTGATTTGACGTTTGGAGTCGATTATAGTAGAACGGCTGACCCAGGGCGACCGTTGAGACAACAACGACAAGGTGGATTTAATTTTGATATGGATATCAAAATGGATGTGGAAGGCTCGATTGGGGAAAAATTGAAATTGAATACCAACTACGACACGCAAGCGACTTTCGATTTTGACAACGTGATGAAGCTCCAATATGGAACGGATGATTTTGGGGAAGACGAAATTATCAAGAGTATCGAAGCAGGTAATGTTAGTTTGCCTTTGCGTGGAACGTTGATTACGGGTAGTGAGAGTTTGTTTGGTTTGAAGGTAGAAACGCAGTGGGGACGCTTGCGTTTGACGGGAGTTGCTTCGCAGCAAAAATCGGAACGGGAGAAAATCGTTTTAGAAAATGGAGGACAGGTACAACCGTTTGAAGTAGATGCAGATGAATATGATGAAAACCGCCACTTCTTTTTGACGCATTACAATAGAGAAACGTACGAGAAGGCATTGACACAGTTGCCGGTTTTAAATACCAATTTTAACATTGAGCAAATTCAGGTTTTTGTTAGACCGACGAGTACCAATATTACAGAGACGTACGAAGTTTTGGCCTTAGCTGACCTTGGAGAGACGGATCGATTTACTAGTAGCAATACTGATTTTCGACCAGATATGCCAGTTCCTGCAGACCAGAAAGATTGCTTTGGAGACCGACTGCCATTGGATAAAGAAAACGATAACTTATACAGGGCAATTACTGCCAATCCTAATAATGTTAAAGCCGAAAACGTAATTTCGGTTTTGTCAGGGGGACAATTCCAATTGGAACAAGGAGTTGATTTTGAAAAAATAACGGCCGTTTTATTATCACCGTCACAATATACCTATCATCCACAATTGGGTTTTATATCGTTAAATGTCAATATTCAGCCAGACCAGGTTGTGGGCGTTTCTTTTAAATATAGTTACCAAAACGAGGTTTATTCTATTGGTGAATTGGTGGGTGTGGACGGTGGTTCACCAGATACAGTTAGTCAGGATGTTATCATTACCAAAATGCTGAAAAGTACCCTGCAAGATGTAGACAAACCAGCGTGGGATTTGATGATGAAAAATATTTACTCTATTAATGGTTTTCAAATTGGTGAAGACGACTTTCGATTGGACATTACTTACGATGACCCAGGAAATGGGGAACAGCGATTTTTACCAGTTCAGGGTTTGAATACGCAGCCAATTGTGCAATTGATGGGGCTTGATCGACTGAATACCCAACTCGACCCCCAACCCGATGGGGATGGGCGGTTTGATTTTGTGCCGGGGGTGACCATCTTACCAAGAAGTGGTAAGGTGATTTTTCCAAAATTGGAACCATTTGGTAGCTTCTTGGAAGACACTATTCTTACGGTAACTGGAAATGAAGCATTAGCAGAACAATTTTCTTTTGATACCTTATATACCGGGACGGTGACGGATGCAAGGGAGGAAGCTGCACAAAATCGTTTTAAGATTCAGGGAACATACAAATCTGCAGTTTCCGCAGATATTTCATTGGGTGCATTTAATATTCCGCAAGGATCGGAAACCATTACCGCGGGTGGACGACGCTTGACGAGAGACGTGGATTACACCATTGATTATACAATTGGACGGGTGAGAATTTTGAATGAAGCGATTTTGGAATCGGGGTCAAAAATTACAATTGACTTTGAAGACAGTGCTTTATTTGGATTTCAAACCAAAACGATGCTTGGACTTCGGGCTGATTATGAAGTCAATAAAAACTTGATAATTGGGGGTACATTCATGCAGTTATTTGAACGACCCTTCACGCAAAAAGTCAACATTGGTGATGACCCGATTAATAATAAAATGTATGGTCTTGATTTGACTTATAGCAACGAAGCTCCTTGGTTGACTAAAATGGTGGATAAGATTCCATTGATTGATACCAAAGCGCCTTCTTCGATTAATTTTACAGTAGAGACTGCTTATTTGAAACCAGGACACTCCAAAGCCATTAATGAAACAGCAGATACGTTGAATACTGATGAAGACGGTGGGGTGATTTACATTGATGATTTTGAGGGAACAACGAGTAACTTGGATTTGCGACAGCCTGTCAACGGACCGAATGGTTGGGTGCTGGCAAGTACACCAAGAAATCCGATGTTTCCTGAAGCCAATTTGGTGGATAATTTGAATTATGGTGTCAACCGTGCTTTGATAAATTGGATGCGGATTGAGCCACAATATCAGACGCGAAATGGGGGGAATCCTTATGCAATGCAAATTGATCAGGACGAGGTTTTTCCAAACATTACACCACTTAATAACTTACAGAACAGAATCATTTCGTTGGACATTCAATATTGTCCAGAGGAAAGAGGCCCTTATAATTATGATGTGCCAGGTGGAACACAGTTTTCCGATGGTTTGAATGAAAATGGAAAATTAGTAAATCCAGAAAGTCGCTGGGGGGGAATCATGCGTTCTTTAAATACTAATGATTTCCAAGCGGCGAATATCGAATTTGTTGAATTTTGGTTATTAAATCCTTACTTGAATACGGACGGTAGTGGCACGCCAAATCCTAACGCTGAGGAAGGTATGATGAATGGTTCGATTTATTTTGAATTAGGAAATATTTCAGAGGATGTACTGCGGGATTCACGGAAGTTTTTTGAAAATGGATTGCCGGGGCCAGATAGCTCAGGATTACGGGTTAAAGAAACCAACTGGGGCGCGGTGCCAGTGACGCAACAAATTAATACTGCATTTGACTTGAATCCTGCCAATCGGACGGCACAGGATGTGGGCTTTGATGGTATCAATGATGCCCGCGAGCGAGTAGTACAAAGTGCTTATTTGGATGCTTTGACCGCTGGTGGTGTTGACCCCAATGTGGTTGCACAGATTACCGAAGATCCGGCAAATGATAATTATTTCTCTTTCCGTGACCCAAGTTTCACCAACGAAACTGACCCGTTTGAAAGATACGGTCGCTTCTTTGGTTCGGAAGGTAATTCACCGACACAAAGCGGAACAAGTATTCCAACATCGAGTACTACTCTACCAGACACCGAAGATTTGGATAGAGACAATACTTTGAATGAATTGGAATCTTATTTTCAATATCGAGTGCCGATTGAGTATGATGGTATGGGCGGTGTTGCTGTAGAGAGTAATCCGTATATCATTGACCAAATAGATTCGGATGATGGTTTGCGAACCTGGTATCGATTCAAAATTCCATTAGACCAGATTGATGCAGAGAAAAATAGTGATAACCCTAACTTCGAGGCAATTGGAGGTATTCAAAATTTCCGTTCCATTCGTTTTATGCGGATGTATATGAAAGATTTTGAGGCAAAGATGAATTTCCGTTTTGCAACGTTGGATTTGGTACGAAACCAATGGAGACGTTATCGAAATGAAGATGATTTGAGTGCAGCAGATTGCCCAATTCTTGGGTCAGACAATACGGATGAAATCTTGGCTAATTTTGATGTTAACTCCGTAAGTGTAGAAGAAACTTCAGGATACATTTTACCTCCAGGTATCGTACGGGAACAAGCGTTGGGCGTAAATATCAATGCCTTGCAAAATGAGCGGTCGTTGTCGATGACTGCTTGTGATTTGCCAGACGGCGAAGGTCGTGGTATCTATAAATTGGTGGATATGGATATGCGGCAATTTAGACGGATGAAGATGTTCGTACACGGTGAAAGTACAACTCAATGTAACGGTGCCAATGAAGAATTGAATTATGGCGATTTGACGGTGTTTGTCCGCTTGGGTAGTGATTTTTCGCAAAATTATTATGAATACGAAATCCCAATTGAGTTTACACCAACTGATGAAATAAATCCAGCAAACGTAGGACAACCTACTTATCAGCGGACAATTTGGCCAGCTATCAATGACTTGAATATTAACTTTGAGACCTTGACGAGAATGAAGCGATTGAGAAATCAAACTGCTTCAGTTGCGCAGGAATTTGTGGTCAATGCAATGACGACAGAATTGAATGATTTGGATATAAAATCCAATGAAACGTATAGAATTATTGGAAATCCAAATCTCGGAGAAGTTGAGTCTATTTTGATTGGTATTCGGAATCCTTGTAATACGGACGGCAATGACGGACGGATAAACGCGGAAGTTTGGGTGAATGAATTACGGGTGTTGGGTTTGGACGAAGAAGGTGGGGCAGCAGCTACAGCTCGGTTAGATATGCAAATGGCAGATTTTGCGACGGTGACTTTAGCGAGTACTTATACGACTGACGGTTGGGGCCAGATTAATGATAGAGTAGAGGAACGACAACGAGAAGCGATTTGGCAATTTGATATTGGTGCGCAGATGGAACTGGATAAATTTTTACCTGAAAAATGGGGTGTTAAAGTACCGTTTTATTACCAATATTCTAAAGAAATTCAGACGCCAGAGTATGACCCGTATGACAAAGATATTCTATTGGATGATAAAATTGCTGATGCGGAAACTCAGGAGGAAAAAGACTTGATTAAAGAACAGGCGAAGACCGTAAAAACAATTGAAACCTATAACTTCACGAATGTTAGGAAAGAGAAAACGAATGACAAACCGTCGATGCCTTGGGATGTCTCTAATTTTAGTCTGAGTTATAATTATGAAAAGACGAATTTGAGTGACCCTTATTATGAAGACGACCAACTCGAACGCAAGCGTGGTGCTATTGATTATCAATATAAAATCAAATCGAAACCTATCAAGCCGTTTGATAAAATGATAAAGAACACGAAGTATTTGAAATTTATCAAGGAGATTAATTTTAATCCCTTACCGAATTCCTTCTCGTTTTCTACAGAAATGGATAGAAAATTCAACAAAACGAAGTACCGATTTGCGGGAGATGATATTTTGCAAAATACTTATTTCAATAAGCAATTGTTGTGGAATCGGAATTATGATTTGTCCTGGGATTTGTTCAAGGCATTGAAAATGAATTATTTTGCGGATTTTCAAGGGGTAATTGATGAACCGACGGAGAAAAGTTTGATTGTCAGAAGTCGCTTAGACCCGAGTGATCCGAATTATATTTCTAGCATTAGTGATACTCGACGGGAAGCCATTTATGATCAAATTGGAGACCTTGGTCGTCCAAAGCGTTTTGAGCAAAATATTAATTTGAACTTTAAAGTGCCTTTGCAAAACTTCCCATTCCTGGATTGGATAAACGCAACGGCAACTTATGATGGAGGCTATGTTTGGCATGCAGCAAGTAACGACCCGTTTGCTTTACAGTTTGGAAATGTGATTGAAAATAATCAGCGCCGATCGTTGAAAGTTGATTTCAAATTTGACAAGCTATACAAGTATTCCAAATATCTGAAGAAAATAGAAAGTAAGCCGCGCAAAACAAGAGGTGGCCGAACCAATACAGACAAAAAAGATACTGGGAGGAAGAACAGCAAGGACGATAAAAAAGGTAAAAAAGACAAGAAAGATAAGAAGAAAAAAGACCGTCAGCCAACTCAATTGGAGCGAATAATTATTCGACCGTTATTGATGGTTCGTTCGTTACAAGTAGATATTTCGCAAGACTTTAGTACGGTAGTGCCGGGATATGGTCCGGATGTAGACTTGTTTGGTTTGAAAAATTTTGACTCTCCGGGATGGGATTATGTATTTGGTATTCAGCCGAATTTGAGTTTGGAAAGTCAGGGTACGCAAGCGAATTGGTTGGATAAAAACAAGCAATTTATCGTTGCCAATCCAAAGCTATATGAAAAAGTATCACAAAGTAAGAATGACCGTTTTAAAGCAAGATTAAAAATCGAACCATTCAAGGATTTCAGAATAGAATTGAATGCGGAGAAGAGTCATACCGAAACGCATACCGAGCGTTTTGCATTTGACGATACGGAAGGAATTGATGATTACATCCATGCCGTTACCAATGATATGGGGTCGTATGAAAGAACGTACTTTTCGATGCAAACCTTGTTTACAAATGACGATGGATTGGATGACCTTTTTGATGCTTTTGAAGACAATCGACTCATCATCGCCAATCGACTTGCCCCTAACGAAGACCGTCCGCA
>CAYUNA010000087.1:9834-11204 GCA_964445895.1 uncultured Saprospiraceae bacterium
ATTGAAGAAGCATTTAGTCCATTGATTGGTATTGATATGCGCTTTAAGAATACGATGTCTATCAAGTTTGAATCTAAAAAATCACGAACGCTGAACCTGACATTAGATTCAAGACAATTGAACGAAACGAGGGCAGAGGACTGGACACTCGGATTTGGTTATACTTTAAATGGAGTGGAATTTGACTTTTTATCGAAGAAAAAGAAGAAGAAACCAGCACCAGCGGAAGAAGAAAATAATAAAAAGAAGAAAGGTATCATCAACGGTCGAGGTGGTGCAGGTGCAGGTGAAGCGGGTGATTTAACGCTGAATTTCGATTTTTCTTTACGAGATGATATTACCGATACTTATTTGATTGATAGAGACCAGGATGGGCAGACAACTCGTGGAAATACGCGCGTGTCTATCAACCCTTCTGCGGAATATCGTTTGAATAAGCAATTGTCACTGCGGTTGTTTGTAGATTATACACGAACGACTCCGAAAACGTCCAATAGTTTCCCACAGACGAATTTCTCTTCTGGGGTGACGGTGCGTTTTGAGTTGCAGTAATTGAAAGAAGTCAGGTGTGAAAGATGAGGAGTCAGAGGTTACCAGTTTGCGTAACCTCTGACTTCTTTTTTTAAGCTAATTCTGCCAAAATCTGCGCTGCATGTTCCTTCGATTTTACTTTCTCCAATACCAATTCAATCACCCCATTTTCATCAATTACAAATGTGGTACGCTTCAAGCCTTCATATTCCTTTCCAAACGACTTTTTCATTCCCCATACATCGTACGCTTTAATCGTTTCTAATTCACTGTCCACCAATAATGGAAATGGAAGATTGTGTTTGGCAATAAAGTTTTGATGCTTTTTTGCACTATCTGGACTTACGCCTAAGATTGCAAAATTCTTGTCTTGTAACATCGAATAATTATCGCGCAAGTTGCAGTTTTCGACTGTACAAGTTGGTGTATTGTCTTTTGGATAGAAAAACAAAATCAGTTTTTTGCCTGCATAATCAGATAAAGAAACAGTTTCTCCTTTTTCATTTTGACCAGAGAATGCAGGGGCTTTGTCGCCTTTTTTAAGTTTTGACATGGTATAGTTATTAGTTGATATAGTTGACTTAGTTTATTCGCTATTGGTAACTCGTGAAGAAGAGAAGAGTTTTTGGAAGAGGAATTTTTTTTTATTAAAAACGGGTATTAAAGGTTGCCTTAATTCTTTTGAAAATATAGTCAAAGGGAATATTTCGGGGTGCGTTCGGCCAGAAAACCTTTTGATATATCCCCGATAGAGTTTTAAATAGGCAAAAGCGGTTTTTGCAAAACCACTTTTGCCCATTCAAACTCCCTTTAGAAAACAGAAATAAAACTACGCTTCA
>CAYUNA010000088.1:0-11193 GCA_964445895.1 uncultured Saprospiraceae bacterium
CTGATTTTAAAAGGAAAATGAGGATAAAAAGACCTGTCGAGTTGGCGGAGTTATTATTTCACCGTTACTTAGCATTGAATATAGTGTAAAGTAAGTTTCTTTACGTTTTCAGAAAGGGATTTTAAGGGGCAGAAACGAGTTTGTAAAACTCGTCTCTGCCCCTTAACACCCACACCCGCGTTGCCCGCAGGCAACGCGCACTATCTTTTATTAGAGGTCGAAAATTTACAATTTTCTCCCTCCTGATAAGGCAAAAAAAAATTGTTAGACTGTATTTAACCTCCAAAAAATAAGTATTGTCGAATTTGAAGATTTTTATTAAAATTTAGTAAATCAATTTTCAAAAACGAATCGTTATCACAGCTTGAATTTTTACACGAATGAACCTAAAATTAAAAGGAAAGAGAGTACTCACCCGTGTGGATTTTAATGTCCCTTTAGACGCTAATTTTAAAATCACGGACGATACCCGTATTCAGGCAGCATTGCCGACCATCAAACATTTATTGCACGAAGGCGCATCTATTATTTTAATGTCGCATTTGGGTAGACCACAAAAGAAATTGAATGAAGATGGTTCAATTAATGTTGAAAAATTTACACTTCGACACTTGGTTGACCATTTGTCTTCTGAATTGAATGTTGAGGTGAAATTTTGCTCTGAAACTGTCGGCGATACCGCATCGATGATGTCTGAAAACTTGAAACCGGGCGAAGTTTTATTATTAGAAAATACGCGTTTTCAAAAAGAGGAAAGCAAGGGCGATAAGAAATTTGCTAAAAGACTCGCACAATTAGGTGACGTCTATGTCAACGATGCTTTCGGAACAGCACACCGCGAACATGCTTCTACAGCAACTATTGCTCAATTTTTCGATAAGGACGAAAAGTCTTTCGGCTTTTTGATGCAAAAAGAAATCGACAACGCGACTAAAGTACTAAATACCGAAAAAGGGCAAGTAACGGCGATTATTGGCGGCGCAAAAGTGTCAGATAAAATCATGTTACTCGACAAATTGATTGAAGTGGTGAATAACCTGATTGTTGGTGGTGGTATGGCTTATACATTTATCAAAGCGCAAGGTGGACAGGTTGGTAACTCATTAGTAGAGGATGATAAACTGGATTTGGCAAATAAATTAATTAAAAAAGCAGCTAAACGAAAAATTAATTTATTGTTGCCCGTTGACTCGATTGTAGCAGATGCCTTCGCAACAGATGCTGATTTTAAAACTCAAAATAGCGATAGCATTGACGACGGCTGGATGGGCTTAGATATTGGTAAAAATGCACGTTTAGAATTCGCAGATGCTATTGAAAATTCAAACGTTATCCTTTGGAACGGTCCAATGGGCGTTTTTGAAATGCCGAATTTTGCTAACGGTACTAAAGCAATTGCAGAATCTGTGGCACACGCAACGTCAATTGGCGCATTTTCCTTAGTTGGCGGTGGTGACTCTGTGGCAGCGGTTAACCAAATGGGCTTGGCAGACAAAGTGAGTTATGTATCAACGGGTGGTGGTGCGATGTTGGAGTTTTTAGAAGGAAAAGAATTGCCAGGCATTAAGGCGATGAAAGAATAGATTGCTCTTGTCATTCCGAGCGAAGCCGAGGAATCTGCCGTGATATTGCATCCAGATTCCTCGGCTTCGCTCGGAACGACAAGAGGACGCTCGGAATGACAAAAGGAGACAAAAAGACAAAATTCTCAAAGACTCGGATACAACAATAAGTCTTCTACAAAATTATCCGGTGCAAAATGCTGCCAATTTACCGCAGAATATTGCAAACGGTCTCCAATTATTCTCAATACAGCAGGATTTACGCCCAAACCTAAATGGCTGCTGCGTACTTCCACATTTTGATGAATTGACGTTTCCTCCGCTTCCATACAAACTTGCCACGGTACAATCCCATCTTGTTTAGAATAAATCGCGGTGGTCGGTACGGGAGCAGGATTGGGAAGATCGGCTAACAATAGTGGGTCAACATCTGCAACCCTTTTCCCCCCTGTCAATAAATTGTAAATCCACGCTACATTATTAGCTTCGCTGATGCCTCTAAAAGGCGAACCTAAGGTAATTACTTGTCGTACTTTATCAGGATGTGCTTTCGCCAACTGACGGGCATATACGCCTCCTAAACTCCAACCAACGAGGCTGATTTTTTCACCATATTCATCAAAAAGCAAGTCTAATTTTTCAATTAAAACATCAATAGTCTCTTCTCTGCCATAGTTGCGCCCCAAATCCCATTTTAAGGAATTATAGCCCATGTCATTGATGTATTGCCGCAATCGAATGGTAGACGTATCGCTCGCCATAAAACCAGGCAAAACCAGCACAGGATGCCCGTCGCCATTGCTACAAAATCGCTTTGAATATCCTCGATAAGGAATAGACATGCCAAATTCTGTCAATGCTCGACCAGCTTCTGTCAAAAGCCAGAAAAGGGAAGGTCGCTTTATTATTTGGTCGTTATTTGCTGTCGCTTGCATCTATATTTGGCTAGTATTTGTTGAAAAAAAATAGCGGGCGTTTATAAATAGAGTTTTCTATATCCAAATATCCACAATCTCTGATTTTTCAATTAGTGAAATGAATTTAATAAGTTGAGCCAGAATGCGCCGTAATTTTTTCTTGTAAAAAGGTTTAAAAATCAGTGCATAGCCGCGTTACGGACTTATTTTTAAAGGTTTTTAGAAGGAAAAAGAACAAGCATAATGGTTCAAGTTATTGAATTCATTTCACTAATCAATAAAATTTTCCGTTTTTAATAATGGTTAGGCTTTTATTCTGGGTGCAATATAAATAAAAAAACGTTATTTGAGAGGAGAATGTTTAAAATAATAATAATACCTGAGTAGTTACAAAAATGAATTGGACTGTTTGCGCCTTTTAGTTTTTATGAGAAAGCCCTTAAAAATTAGACATGCTCTAAATATGTATAACACTTTCCTTATATTGCATTTTTTTCTAAAAGTTTGAAAACGAACAAACGACATATGGAGAAAATACTAACACATCCCTTATATTTAAAAATGTTGGCGGACCTCGCTAAGCAAACAGGCTTTTCCCAAACTGAAGTTGAAAAGAAAGCCAAAGAATGTCTGAGGGAACTTTATACCATACAGCAGCCTGTAGGTAACATTTTGAGCATTCAAGCCGCGCAATATATTCTATCCAGAGGCTACGATAAAACCATCGACATCAATCCCGAAGAAGTACGGCAATTGGCAAAAATAGCACGCCGACACCCTGTAGCCTATGTAATGACGCACAAGACGTATATTGATATGATGGTGTTGGGTGTCGTCTTGGTGAAGCATGGATTGCCGTTGCCCTACACGTTCGCGGGAATCAATATGGCGTTTCCGGGTTTGGCGCAGGTGGGGCGACAAAATGGAGTGATTTTTATTCGACGGTCATTTAAAGACGATTTAATTTATAAAGCCGTTTTGCGATTTTTTATTGCCAGTCTAGTGCAGCAAAAAGGGCATTTTATGTGGGCGATTGAAGGGACACGTTCGAGGACAGGGAAGTTGGTTTGGCCCAAAATGGGAATTTTAAAGTACATTAAAGAAGCCGAAAACGACACTCAACAAGCGGTTAAATATGTGCCAGTTTCTATCGTTTACGACTTGATTCCTGATGTGAAAGACATGACTGAAGAGATGCGAGGAAAGCGAAAAACACCCGAAAGTCTCGCGTGGTTTATGGATTATATTCGGAAAATGGGGGATAAGTTTGGTAAGATTTCGCTCCGTTTTGGCGAACCTGTAGAGATGAATGAGGAAGGAAAAATGCCGTTAATGCTGAAATCTGGACAAGCCACCGCAGCCAACGAGCCGATTTCCAGATTTGCGCTTGAATTGGTACATGGTATCAATAAAGTTACGCCAGTGACGACAGCTTCGTTGATTTGTATTTCGTTGTTGAGTAAATTTTCGTTGACCAAACGAGCGATTGAAAGCGACATTGCTAACCTGATGCGTCTGGTCGAAAGTCATAAAGGTGATGCACTAGTGGATCGGGGACAGCCGATTGGGGTGAGTGTGCAATCCGCCTTAGCGTTATTGCGAAGTGCCAATTTGATACAGCAAAAGGGCGAAAGTTTGAATGCCAAATATGTTATCAATTCCTCTAATTATCTGCAAGCGACTTATTATGCCAATATGTCGGTGCATCATTTGTATCATCAGGCATTCATTGAGTTGGCATTATTAAAGGCAGCAGAAGTTCCGTTGAAAAAGCGATTTTTTACCTTTTGGTCAGAAATTATGAATCTACGGGATTTATTCAAATTTGAATTTTTCTATTCTAAAAAATCGACCTTTACAGACGAAATTGAGCAAAATTTAGACTTTCTAAAACCCGACTGGCAGGATTATTTTTTTAAGCAAGATACAGATATAAAAGCATTTTTTGAAAGCCAAAATCTACTTGTTTCTCCCGTCGTTTTATATAGTTATGTGGATGCTTATCGAGTAGTGGCCTATGCGTTGCAAAGTTGGGATACGGCGTATGTTTTTGATGAGAAAAAATTCTTAGACAATTGCCTGTTTCTTGGAGAAGAAATGCATTGGCAAGGGCGTATTCAGCGACTTGGTTCGGTATCAAAACCATTCTTATTAAATGGTATACGCTTTGCTAAACACTTAGACATTCTACCATCTGCCGAAAACCCACAGCGGGAACGAATTGACCAGTTATTAACAAAATTAACCGATGTCGCCAACCGGGTAAAGCTACTACAAGGCATCACTTTACAAAAGCCAAAAGTAGATTTACCTGCCATTCCCATTGAGCGGGATATTGTGCCAGGCTCGAAAACCGAGGCAGTTACCCGACCTATTTTGGAAGGGGAAAGCGGGGCGCATATCGGTGCATTTTTTGACCTTGACCGTACGCTAATCCAGGGTTTTTCTGCCAAAGAATTTTTTCAAACCAGATTGTTGAGTGGACGGATGAGTCGAAAAGAAATTCTCTCACAGTTTGCAGGCGTACTCGTTTATGCACGCGGAAATGGCAACTTTGCAGGCTTGGCAGCCGTTGGTGCAAAAGGCGTGAAAGGCGTAAAAGAAGAGCTGTTTGTCGAAGTAGGAGAAGAAGTGTATTTAAAGCATTTGGCACATACGATTTACCCCGAATCACGCGCATTGGTATCGGCGCATTTGGCAAAAGGACATACGGTGGCAATTATTTCGGCAGCCACGCCTTATCAGGTTGACCCTGTGGCGCGTGACTTGGGTATTTCGCATGTCATGTGCACACGGATGGAGGTGGAAAAAGGAATCTTTACGGGCAATATGATTGAACCCGTTTGTTGGGGCGACGGCAAAGCCTATGCGGCGAAGGAGTTGGTGAAGCAATTTGATTTGGACTTGTCTAAGAGTTATTTTTATACAGATAGTGCCGAAGATATGCCATTATTGGAAATCGTCGGTCATCCACGACCATTGAACCCCGATACAAAACTGGCGGCATTGGCCTTTGAAAATGGCTGGCCGGTTAGCCGTTTTTATGATGAACCACGGGCAGGTGCGTTGGATATGGCACGAACAGGATTGGCGCTGGGTGCATTGTTTCCGGCAGCTTTGAATGGTATGTTTTCGGGGGCGATGAACCTATCGTGGCGCGAAGGCACCAACTCATTGATGGCAACTGTTGGGGATTTGGTGACAAATATGGCGGGGATTAGACTGGTCGTCAAAAATAAGGAAATCTTGTGGAGTCATCGTCCTGCGGTTTTTATTTTCAATCATCAAAGCAGTGCAGATTTGTTTATTGCCGCAAAATTGATTCGCGAAAATGCCACAGGAATCGCTAAGAAAGAATTGAAAATGATGCCGATTATCGGTCAAATGATGACGGCTGCCGGTGTGATTTTTATTGATAGAAAAAATAAGGAAAAAGCCATCGCGGCAATGAAACCTGCCGTGGAAGCCTTGAAAAACGGCACATCAATCATTATCTTTCCAGAAGGAACACGGAGTCAAGATTATCGGTTAGGTCAATTTAAAAAAGGCGCGTTTCACTTGGCTATGGAAGCAGGTGTACCCATTGTGCCAATCGTAATTCGGAATGCGCACGATGCCATGCCACGCGGGTCTAATGTATTTCGACCGACGGCGATTGAGGTGATTGTGAAGGAAGCGATTTCGGTCACGGATTGGAATAAGGAGGATTTGAATGAGAAAATTCAGGAAGTAAGAGAGATGTTTTTAAAGGAGTTGGGGCAGTGATTTTTTCGGATAAAATTGCATATTTGCGCTCATTTCCGATTTGCTAAAATTTCAACCAACCATTTCTATATGTAACAAGTCTATTTAAAAAACCTTACTTTAAACAGTACTTAGCCCAAAATATAATTATAGAAAAATAAAAACATGAAGCAATTATTAACAATTATTAGTCTCTGTTGCTTTTTAGCGACACAAATAAACGCCCAACAAGATACCACTATTTATAAAATCGCAGAAGTGCAACCTCGTTTTCCGGGTTGTGAAGGTTTAGATACTACATTGGCGGTTATCAATGAATGTTCTCAGGCAAGTCTATTGTCTTTTGTCAATGGCAATATTGTTTACCCTTGGGGGGCTAGTCAAAATGGTATTGAAGGAATGGTGGTTGTAAGTTTTGTTGTTGAAAAAGATGGGTTTATTTCTAATCCTAAAATTTTGCGAGACATCGGCGGCGGTTGTGGAGAAGAAGCCATGCGGGTACTCAACGGGATGAATGAAGCACTTAAAGATGCAAATTTAGCATGGATTCCTGGAACGCGTGGCGGTGAAGTCGTTCGTACACAATACACGCTTCCGGTAAAATTCAAATTGCGTGAACCGTTGGATTATTCGATAGTTGGATTGGATACGGTTTATGTGATAACGGATGATTCGTTGAGTTTTCAGGGTGGAAATGAAGCATTGATGACTTATTTGTCAGAAAATTTGCAGTATCCAAAAAGCTATAAAGACAGCTGTTTTGTAGGGTCTATGGACGTAAAAGTATTAGTCAAACCCGATGGAACGGTTAAAGTCTTGGATGTAAGTGATTACAGTAAATTGGGGTCAGATTTTCAATTTGAAGCCATTCAGGTTGCTACCAGTACGGTTGGAAAATGGACGCCCGCTACTCGAAAAGGACGTCAAGTACCTTCTGCGTATGACTTTTTTGTCGTTTTTAAACCCACAGAAGCAAATTGCCAAAGCCGAGTAGCAGAATACGATCAAGCTAATTTATTGGTCGAAGAAGGGGCAACATTGTTTAATTCCGGGGAGACAGAAGCAGGCATTCAAAAATTCAGTGAAGCGATTGAAATGTTTCCAAACAACGCAAATTTTCTTTATCTGCGTGGACAAGCGTATATGAATACCGATAGAAATGACGAGGCTTGCGCTGATTTTACGCGGGTTAAGGCGATTTTGCCGATTGGCTTAGTGAATCAGTTATTGCCGATTTTGTGTAAAGAATAGTGGCTTTTGGAAAAATCCAATAATAACAATGGAGGCTGTATCATGAGGCAAATTTTCTCGTTAATAGGAAAATTAAATTCTAAAGACGAAGTAAAACATAAGTACAGTGTGTAAAAAGTAATTTTGTATTTTCGAAAAATGGCTTTAGCCATTTTTCGAGGGTAGATTTGGGGCGAGATTGGTTGAGCTTTTCGTCGGAAAACTCAATCAATCTCGCTCCTAAAACCCTAAAAGCGAGGCGGCTTTAGCCGCCGAGCAAAATGTAAATTTTTTCAGCGGCAATCATTTTAATTTTTTAGCAAAAAATCAAAATGATTGCCGATATAACTAGAAATCCCGTGGTGCGGACCGGACAAAAATTGGATAATGAACCGTATTTTGGGTTCTACTAATCCTCATATGATGATTTTACTCCGTCTAAAAAAGAATATTTCGGAGTGTGCTCGGCCAGAATTTGGTTATAGAACAGCATTAGATTTGACGTGCCGCCATAATTTTTAGTTGCTCTACACCTTTAGATGGAATTTTTTTTATGAGAAAATCCTTATCAATCAATCATTCCTTTTTCGTCCATCCTGTGCTATTCGCAATATCCTCCACCATTTTTTCCAAAGCATCCAACTCGTCTGGTGCGCCATAATAATCCTTAATTTTTTTACTTTTTCCAGAATGATTAAAGCTGATATTCGTGGTTGGTAAATCCGAAATGGTACTGGTGTATTCATCTTCAAATGTAAAGAAATTTGAAGTGGCGAAGGCGTCAAAAAGCGTTTTGGTAGCCTCTGGAGAAAGCTGTTTGTTGTATTCTCCCATTTTAGGCGTGTTTTGTTTGCCAACATATTTGACATTTCCATCACCATTAATAATAATGTCATAAACAGGGCAAGCACCGAAGCAAGCACCAGCGCTCATTTCAATCGAGGAGGTGGTGTAAGGATTGGTCTCACAGGCTGTTAAGCATAGAAAAACAGCGCAGATAAAGAATAATTTTTTCATTTTGTTGTTGATTTTCGTTTAAAAACATGGTAAATTTACTAATTTTCATCAAATAAAAAATTTGACATGAGTGAAAATAATATCCACCATTTATTAGTAGCCGAAACGAAGCGGCGGCTTTTTACAGAAGGAATTCCTCGAATTGAACAATGCCTGGCGGAATTATCAGAGACAGATATTTGGTATCGCCCTAATGAAAATAGTAACAGTGTCGGCAATTTGGTTTTGCACCTTTGTGGCAATGTTCGGCAGTGGATAGTTGCAGGTTTGGGTGAGGCGGTAGATACTCGGACCAGAGATGTAGAATTTGCGGAAAAAGGGCCAATTTCGACCGAAGTTTTGTTTAAAATGCTGGAGGAATTGGAAAACGATGCAGAAGCTGTTTTGAATAACTTAACGGAAGAAGATTTGATAAAAAAGCATAAAGTTCAGGTTTATCAAGAAACGGGCGTATCTGTTTTGGTGCATGTCGTGGAACATTTTTCATACCATGTTGGACAGATTACTTATTTTACAAAATGGCGAAAAAATATAGATACAGGTTATTACACCGAAGATTTGGGTTGATTATAGGCAAGACTTAAGTCATTTGGTAATTTAGCCCACAATTTTAAAAACCCGTTGGATAGGTTTTTGTTTCAACATGACTTAAACAGCCTAAAAAGTAGTACCTTTGCAAACTTTTTAGAAAATCACGATTATACCATATATACCTAGTAGATGAAAAATATCCGAAATTTTTGCGTAATCGCGCACATTGATCACGGAAAAAGTACACTTTCTGACCGTTTGTTAGAATTTACAAAGACGATTTCCGAGCGAAATATGACCAATCAGGCATTGGATGATATGGACTTGGAACGAGAACGTGGGATTACGATCAAGAGTCACGCCATCCAGATGAGCTATGTGGCAGAGGATGGACAGGAGTATGTTTTCAATATGATTGATACGCCTGGTCACGTTGATTTTTCGTATGAAGTTTCGCGATCTATTGCGGCATGTGAAGGGGCATTGTTGTTGGTGGATGCATCGCAAGGAGTTCAGGCGCAGACGATTTCTAACTTGTATTTGGCGATTGAGCATGACTTGGAAATTATCCCGATTTTGAACAAAGTTGATATGCCGAGTGCGATGCCAGAGGAAATGTCTGACCAAATTATTGACTTGATTGGCTGTGATGTGGAAGAAATTATTCACGCAAGTGGTAAAACAGGGCAAGGGGTTGAAGATATTTTGAAAGCAGTTGTAGAGCGTGTTCCTGCGCCAAAAGGGGATGAAAAAGCACCATTACAAGCCTTGATTTTTGATTCTGTTTTTAACTCTTATCGAGGTGTGATTGCTTATTTCAAAATTCAAAACGGCATCATGCGCAAAGGCGATATCGTACGTTTTGTGAATACAGGTAAAGAGTATGCGGCGGATGAAGTTGGGATTTTGCAGATAGATATGATTCCGCAGAAGGAATTGAGGGCTGGAAATGTGGGCTACATTATTACGGGTATCAAGGAATCGAAAGAGATTAAAGTTGGTGATACCATCACCACTGTGGTAAATCCAGGCGAAAGTATTCAGGGATTTGAGGAAGTTAAACCAATGGTTTTTGCGGGCATTTTCCCGATTGATAACGATGATTTTGAAGACTTGCGGGATAGCTTAGAGAAACTACAATTGAACGATGCGTCGTTGGTCTTTGAACCAGAAACATCGGTAGCTTTAGGTTTTGGTTTCCGTTGTGGATTTTTGGGAATGTTGCACCTGGAAATTATTCAAGAGCGATTGTCGCGAGAATTTAACATGGATGTGATTACGACCATTCCAAACGTTTCGTACTTTGCGACCGATAAAAAAGGCGTTCGGATGTCTGTTCGGACTCCAGCGGATTTACCCGATCCAACGCATTTGTCGTCTGTAGAAGAGCCGTTTATTGATGCGCAAATCATCTCAAAACCCGAATATATTGGTTCGATTATGAGTCTTTGCATGGAAAAACGCGGGATGTTGAAAAAGCAAACTTACTTGACAACTGAACGGGTTGAATTGACGTTCGATTTGCCATTAGCGGAGATTGTTTTTGATTTTTATGATCGTTTAAAATCCATTTCACGGGGGTATGCATCATTTGATTACTCGCCGTCTGCCTACAAAGCATCGGACTTGGTGAAGATGGATATTAAATTAAATGGCGAACCTGTGGATGCTTTATCTGCATTGGTTCACCGCGACAAAGCGGCTTCGTTTGGACGACAAATTTGTAAAAAATTAAAAGAGTTATTGCCTCGTCAGCAGTTTATGATTGCGATTCAGGCGGCAATTGGTGCAAAAATTATCGCTCGGGAAACCATTTCAGCAGTACGAAAAGATGTAACCGCCAAATGTTACGGTGGTGATATTTCTCGTAAGCGAAAATTATTGGAGAAGCAGAAAAAAGGAAAGAAAAAGATGCGTCAGATTGGGTCGGTGCAGGTGCCACAGAAGGCGTTTCTGGATGTACTCAAACTGGACTAAAAGATGCCTTCAAGAATCTTAGTAACGGTGAAAAAATAATTCCGCCAACTCGACAGGTCTTTTTGTCCTCATTTTCCTTTTAAAATCAGTCATAGTATCAACAATACTCCCTCTTTTAAAAGAAAACTGAGAAAAAAAATACACTGTCCACTTGGCGGACTTATTATTTCATCGTTACTTAGTCTATTATTTTTGCCTTCCTAAAAAACCTTTCT
>CAYUNA010000089.1:0-11186 GCA_964445895.1 uncultured Saprospiraceae bacterium
GACGGAATAATTATCCGCGCCAACTTATCATAATTAGCTTGACTTACTACTAAGGCTATTCCTTCAAAAAATGCCTCGTATAATCACAAAAATCTGCTCGGTCAAAAGTATAACTTATTTCTGTCCAAGCACTTAACTAACTTCCAAAATAATCTTCCCCGCATTTTCATTACGTTCCATCTTCTGATGCGCCAGTTGTACGTTTTTCCAATCAAAAACCGAGTCAATCACGGGCTTTAATTTCCCTGTCGAAAAATGTTCCCAAACTTGGTTTTTAAACGCATTTGTCAATCCAATTTTATAACTTAATTCCCGACTTCGCAGGGTAGAACCCGTAATTTGCAATCGCTTCCGCAACATATTTAGTAGGTTCACTTCTGATGCTTTCAGACCACCCATTGTTGCCAGCATTACCATGCGTCCATCCATCGCTAATGCGGTCAGGTTTTTTTGAAAATAAGCGGCCATTAAAAAATCTATAACCACATTTGCACCCTTTCCTTCCGTCAGTTCCATGACCCTTTCGGCAAAATTTTCACTTTTATAATCAATAGCATGATGCGCGCCTAATGCCAGACAAGTCGCATGCTTGCCTTTGGAAGCCGTCACGATAATCTGTTTAGCATCAAGTAGTTGTGCCAATTGAATCGCAGCCGTCCCTACCCCACTCGCGCCTGCATGAATGAGGATAGTTTCCTTTTTTTGCAAATTAGCAATCCATTTCACGGATTGAAATGCCGTCAAAAAAACTTCAGGCAATGCCGCAGCTTCCTGGTAACTCAAGTTATCTGGAATTTCCAACGCCAACTCCTCATGAATGCTCACCAATTCCGCATAACCGCCGCCAGCCAACAAACCACAGACACGGTCGCCAACTTGCCAGCGCGTCACCTTTTCACCGATTACTACGACCTCGCCAGCCATTTCCAACCCAATGACTTTGCTTGCGCCCGGAGGAGGTGGATACTTACCTTCACGTTGCAAAATATCGGCTCGATTCAGGGCAGTCGCTTTGACTTTGACAAGGATTTCGTGGTCGTTGATAACTGGTTGTTCTATTTCTCCAAGATAAAGATTTTCGCTACTGCCATGAGCGTGTAATAGGATGGCTTTCATTACTTTTTTAAAATTTTATTTTGTTATTTTTAGTGCCTGCTGGACGTACTTAGGAACGCGAAGTACATGACTCGTAGTAATTAATCCCAGTTTTTACTTCGGAAGCCAACGTGACGCGATTTTTTAAATTGCGCTTGTCCTGATTGCCGTTATACTGGAAAATCTACCGATTTTCGGAGGTCGCAATTTGAAAAATTGCGTCACGTTAAGTGCCTCGCTTTTGGGGTTTTTAGGGCGAGATTTTCGAGCTTCAAAAAATTAAGCCCCCAACATATACGCCCAATACTTATAAACTCGGCTCTCCTCTCCTTCTGGCAATAGCCTTGAGTAACGCTTCAAAAGTCTTGTTCGACTCGTTTCAAAAAGGCTTTTTTCTTGATTATAATATGCTTTCATCGCCTCCTTTTCGACGCCTTCCAATTTTTTTCGGTTGTTGTTCAAATAATGTAGCGCATCTCCCCAGCTTTTCATCCCTGTCAACATCGACATCACTAAATAATTACGAACTTCATGCCTTCTTGGAACTTGCGTTAAAACGGAATTTATTGCTACAAATGACTCACGTAGTTTCCCTTTTTCAGCCTCTCCTTTCCCCCATAGTTGTGTATCAAAAAACGCTTCAAAAGTCGCCAAATCAAGGGGAGTCTCTTGATTTAAAGAATCAAAAACCAATACCCCTAATTGCTCCAAATTTATTAACGCATCCATTGATTTCATCACCGCGGCATCGCGAGTCAGCATGGCGCTTGGGTTACTTTGGTCAATTAAATAATTCAACGCTATTTTGGCATTATTCTTTGCGGATTGGTGTTTTCCCAACTTCCATTCACAAAGTGATTTAAGAGCATACGCGTTTCCTAAAAGTCCATCTTCTCTGAGTTTATTGACTTTTTTGAGCGACTCTTGCACCGATACATACGCTATTTTATAATAAGCTTCAGGAGAAACCGCTGTCGATTGTTTTAAAAACTGCGCGTTGTTTTCTATCGTTGCCCCTTCACTAAAACTGCGTTGTGCGAAATCTAATTTATTTAAATGGGCACAACTCGAAACAATTAATAAAAGCAGTAAAAAGCCGCTTGTTTTAAGTAGATTTTTCATTGGTAATAAATAAGATTTTGAAAAGAAAAAATAAAGACAAAAGGGCTAGGTTAAAGCCGCTCAAATCTCATTCCTAATACTACTTTGGTCTAAATTGGATTCATGAATTTTCTTTTTGGATGTTCTTAAAAAAAGAACCAAAAAGTCAGTCAGCATTATAGTGCCAAAGTAGAACTAAGGAACGCGAAATAAATAAAAGCCGATTCTTGACAGGATTTTTTGTCCATATTTTTCACTTTAAAACCCTGAAAATATCAACATTTATGCGGGTTTCAAAGCAAAAACTATGAACAAACGCTCACTATCAAGAATCTGCATTTATTTACTTCGCGTTCCTAATGATGATGATTAAAATAAATCGCGCCCAATATAACCACAATTTTTAAAAACCCACTACACGAATTTGAATCACGTAATTTGTAACTAACAACTCAAATAACCCCAATCAATAAAATTTTAATAAAACTTTAATACCCCTATTTTCATTGGCAACACAACTATCTTTCCCAAATTGAGTTTATTTGATACCACTATTTTCAGAATTAGTTGTCTTTTATCTGTAAATTGGCAATTATTTGAAACCAAAAAACGTTTTTAAGATGATCGACTTTATGAATAACATTTTCGCAAGAACAAACTTGATGTTCATAAAGTCTAATGAAGAAAAAACACGCAACTTTTCCTCATTTTTTAAGAGCAATTTATAACGTATAAAAAATTTAAGCCTATGAAAAAGTTAGGAATCATCCTCGCAATCACATTAACGATAAACGCTATTTTTACGCTGACTTTATTCAATCAATTTGAGCAAAAAATGGCTTTCCAAACACCAATAGAACAACTCCCCGTTCAACTGGTCAATAATAAAGAAAATCTTAATGTCAAGCCCAACTCCACCAGTTACGTCCCGTTTGATTTCATCGCGACGTCCAAGAAAGTAACTCAAGCGGTCGTGAATATCACAGCGATTTCGCGCAATGGTTACCCACTTTCTGGTGGTTCTGGTGTGATTATTTCGCCTGACGGTTTTATTGTCACTAACAATCATGTGGTCGATGGGTCGAATGGTAGCCTAAAAGTGACCCTTAACAACAATAAGGATTATAAGGCGGTTATCATTGGCGTTGACCCGACGACTGATTTGGCATTATTAAAAATAGAAGAACGTGATTTGCCAACTTTACGGTATGGCAATTCTGATAACCTTGAAGTCGGCGAATGGGTCATGGCGGTTGGCAATCCTTTCAACTTAGCTTCTACGGTGACGGCAGGTATTGTGAGTGCTAAAGGTCGAAATATTGACATCCTTCCAGGGCAATATTCCATCGAATCTTTTATTCAAACTGACGCTGTGGTTAATCCTGGCAATAGTGGTGGTGCATTGGTTAATAATCGCGGCGAATTGGTGGGTATCAATGCAGCTATCATCTCAGAATCAGGTAGTTATGAAGGCTATTCGTTTGCTATTCCTGCTAATTTGGTAAAAAAAGTTGTGAATGACTTGCGTGAATACGGTGAAGTTCGCCGGGCAGTTCTGGGCGTTAGCATCGGTGAAGTGACTGACGATGTTGCCAAACGATTGGATTTGCCGATGGTTGAAGGTGTGTGGGTTAGTAGTACTACAGAAGGTGGTAGTGCAGAGGCGGCAGGTATCCGTAGAGACGATGTAATTGTAGCAGTAGATGGTGTCAAGACGGCATCCATGCCAGCTTTACAAGAACAAGTTGCACGCTACCGACCAGGGCAGTCTATTGATGTAGATTTGATTAGAGATGGTCGAAAGATTAGAAAATCGGATGTAAAATTGAAAGCACTGTCAAACAGTTCTTCAGCATATCGACGATAAATTTAATTGATTGGTTATTGATTGATTGTGTTCATACACTTTCAATCAATAACTGCATTCTGAATATAAAAATAAGGGCAGTTGCATTACGCAACGCCCTTATTTTATTTTAGGAGGAATTTTAGTCCTTGAGTGGAAAATACATTTAGATAATCCAAATATACCCACCGTCGTTTCTTCTATCTTTCGATTTAGAAACTAATTTTATATCGTTAACATCAGAATCGGTTTTATTGGTCGAGGCAATCAAAGCCTGTAATTCACGTTGCTTATCCATAGGGGGAAATTTTAGCAATGAAAAAATCGGATGAATGTAATATTAGGGTTCTGCAAAGTGAAGGTGGAATCGATAGATGCGTTTTTTGTTATTTAAATGGGGTTGAAGATTAGTCCTTAATATATAAACACCAATATTAATGCCAATGTTCGGTCAAAGTTAGGATTTTATTTTAAAAAATGAAATTATTTCAAAAAAATATAGATAATGGTGCTTTTATTTTGTGATAAACAGATTTTTTAAAAATTTATATGGAAAACAAATATCATAAAATTAAAAAAAACACCAATATCAAAGAGACATTGGTGTTTTTTTAATTTTTATCGTAAAAGTTGTCAGGCAACCTACTTATTCAGTGCAACAAGCGTTTCTTTGCACAGTATTAAATTCTATTTCACGGAATTTATCAAAGAACCTTAAGTTTTGCTACTTCTAAGAAAAATAGTCTTTCATTTTATCAAAGAATCCTTTCTCTGCCTTTCCTGGGTCGGGCGTAAAATTCGGCATTTCTCGAAGTTTTTCCATCAACTTTCGTTCCTCATCATTCAACTTCTTCGGCGTCCAGATATTCACATGAATCAATTGGTCGCCTTTGCCATAACTTTGCACAGAAGACAACCCTTTACCTTTCAATCTAAATATTTTCCCCGCTTGTGTTCCTGCTGGAATTTTAATTTTTACCCGACCATCAATTGTCGGTACTTCCTCTGACTTACCCAACGCTGCATCTGCAAAATTGATGAACAATTCATAAACCAAATTCATATTATCACGCTGCAAAAACTCGTGTTCTATCTCTTCAATATTTATCAATAAATCGCCAGACGGTCCACCTTTAGCTCCTGCATTTCCTTTGCCAGACATTGACAATTGCATGCCTTCTGCCACACCTGCTGGAATCGGCACTTCCAAGGTTTCTTCTCCATAATTGCGCCCTTCGCCTTTGCAAGTCCCACAGCTCGCCGTCACCATTTGCCCAGAACCGCTACAGGTTGGACAGGTGGTCGTTGTCTGCATCTGCCCCAAGAACGTACTACGCACCTGACGCACGACTCCAGAACCCCGGCAGGTGTTACACGTCGTCACGGAGTTGCTATCTTTCGCGCCACTACCGTCGCAGGTGTTACATTTGACTTGCTTTTTGACCTTTATTTTCTTAGTTACGCCATCCGCAATTTCTTTTAATGTCAATTTGACTTTAATTCGCAAATTGCTACCTCGTTGCCCTCTCGGTCGTGACCGTCTACCGCCACCAGAACCACCTCTAAAAAACTGCTCAAACGTTCCACCAGAATCACCGAATACATCACCAAATTGGGTAAAAATATCTTCCATCGTCATGCCGCCTTGGAAGCCACCACGACCGCCGCCGCCCATGTTCATGCCTTGATGACCAAATCGGTCGTATCGTGCCTTTTTGTCAGCATCCGACAAGACCTCGTAAGCCTCCGCTGCCTCTTTAAACTTTGCTTCTGCCTCTGGATTGTCTGGGTTTTTATCAGGGTGATACTTAATCGCTAACTTTCGGTATGCACTTTTCAACTCCTTAGCCGTCGCAGATTTGGACACCCCTAATATTTCATAAAAATCTCTCTTTGCCATAATATTTTTGTCTTTGGTTGTTGGTCTTTAGTCTTTAGCTAACTGCCAAAAGATTGATAGCCCAAATTCACAAACAACAGATTATTTTCCTACGACGACTTTTGCGTGGCGGATAATTTTATCATTTAAAGTATAGCCCGTCTCAATCGTATCAACGACTTTACCTTTCAACTCTTCCGTTGGTGCAGGGATTTCAGTCAAGGCTTCATGCAATTCTGCATCGAATACTTCGCCCGTTGACTCCATTGCTTTTAAGCCTTTTGCCTTTAAAATACCCTTAAATTTATCGTACACCAATTTAACTCCCTCAGAAAATGCTTCGTCTGTCGATTCGTCATCCGAGATTTTCTTCGCTCTGTCAAAATCGTCCACTACTGGCAGTAATGCTGACAAAGTGTCTTTAGCCGCCGATGCCATTAAGTCCAGTTTTTCACGGGTAGAACGGTTGCGAAAGTTCTGAAACTCGGCTGCTTGTCGCAAATTCTTGTCTTTCAACTCCGATATATGCGCCCGCAACTCCTCGATTTCTTGCTGTAACAATTCCTCTTTGGTAGCTTCCGTGCCTTCTTCTGAAGCCCCGTCATCATTGACATTTTCTTCATTCTCCACGCCTTCCTGGTTTTCCAAAACGTCTTCTACCGTCGTGTCTTTATTCAATGTTTCGTCCTTCATTGATTGCTGTTTTTTCGACATTACTTTTTTTAATTTTTCAAACATAATATATAATAGGTATCAATATTGTTGCCATTTGGAAAATGAGGACATTTTGGCAGATTTTTTTATAAAAAAATGGATGCCCAATTCCCTCAGACATCCATTTTTCATTGCAAATTGCTCATTGCAAATTACTCATTATTTAGCTCCCTTCAATTCCTTAAAATACTCCTCTACCAAGAACTTATAATAAGGTTTCAAACTCGGCGACACATCTTTATACTGCTCAATTTCCGCCTCCCGCTTCTTGATGTATTCCTCCAAAGACGGCGGCATTTTGCGCTCGTAATTGCCCGCAGATTCTGATTTTCGCTTGTTGTCCTTATCGCGCTCGCGCTCTGCTTTTTCGTGTTCAAGTAACTTCGTCATGATGTCTTGCTGACGATTCATCATTTCATTCGTCAACTTCTTATTGACCAAATCAATCTCGTTTTTATTCATCTGGTCAATCATCTCCTGCAACTCTTTCGAGCCCTGTCCCTGACCCTGCATTTCTTTTTGTTTCTCTTGTAACGCTTGCCGCAATGCCGCTTGACGAGCCGCCATCTTCGCAAATTGTTCACTCTGTCCGCCTTGACCACCTTTTTGCATACCTTCCTTCATTTTCTTCATCTGCTCTCCCAAAGATTTTTGTCCTTCCGACCCAGGCTTATCAGACGGTTTGCCGCCGCTTCCTTTGCCGCCAGGATTATTGCATTGCTGGTTGCCTGGCATATTGCCCGACATTTGCTGCTGCATTTGTTGCATCACTTCGCTCAACATTAACGCCAAATCATTTACGTTTTTCATCGTTGCTTGCTGATTATTGGCAGCCTGTGGCTTGCGTCGTTGCTCCAAATTATTAATACCATCTTTCATATTCGATTTCACTTCTGTCACTTTCTCCATCACATAGCTTTCGATTTGAAAAACCCGCTTCGCCAATGCCTGCAAACTATCTTCTACCAAGCGGAAGTCATCTTTTAATTTAAATTGGTCTTGCACCAAATCCACATAATGTGGCGTGTTAATCTGCGCCTCTTTAAACTGATTCATCAAGTCTTCCTGGTCAAACGATAAGCCCACCAAATTTTCCAGCAACTGTCGCAAACTCTCCATATCTTCCTCCATTTGCTCTTGCTCCTGGCTTTGCATTTTCATTTGCATCTTCATTGCCATTTGCTTCATTTTTTCGGCTGCGGACTTCTGCTTTTCAGAAGCTTTTTTCTTTTCATCTTGCGATAATTGCTCCTCACTTTCTTCCATTTCTTCACTGATTTCCTCCATATCTTCCTTGTCACCATCCATATTTTTCTCATTTTCCATCTCCTCATTTTTCTTCTCCATTTCCTCTTGTTTCTCCTGCAATTTGTCCATCTCTTCATTCAATTCCTCCTGCTTTTTCTCCAATTCTTCTTGCTTCGCTTTTTGCTCTTCTTCGGTCATACTCTCCTCTTCCTCTGCTGCTTTCTCAGTTTCTTCTGCCAAATCTTCCTGCTTTTCAGCGAGTTCTTCAAGCTTATCAATCATTTTCTCCATCTCCATTTCCATTTCCAATTGCTTGTACAATTCCAGCATTCGGTCGAGTTCATCTTCGAGTTCTTCATCGTTCATTTCCATATCTTCCATCTTCTCCAACGCCTCGTCTTTCTCCATTTCTTCCATCAATTCCTCGATTTCTTCCATCAACTTTTTCATCTCTTCACTCATTACCTCATCAAACATCTTTTGCAGCTTCTCCTGCTTTTCCATTATTTTCTTATCCTGCTCGGTAAATTCTTCTTGATTTTTCAAGTTTTCTTCAAACGCTTTCTGCGCTTCTTCTACCTGCTTTTCCATATTCTTTTGACGCTCCAACAATTTCTCAATTTCCTTTTTCGTCTGCCAGTCCACGTCTTTTTCTTGCAGTAACTTCTCGCGCATCTTCTTCATGTCTTCCTGCAACTTCTTGCTATCGTCCACTGATTTTTGCAACTTATCTTTAATTTCCTGATCGTTTTCTTCCTCCATTTCTTCAAACTCCTCAATCGTTGGCATTTCATAAACCATCAAATTTGTCCGGGCAGATTTGCTACCGTTTACGCCATCATTATCAAAAGTTTCGAAATAATAGCTAACTTCATCACCTGGCTCTAATTGCAACTCAGCTACATCAAAAGTGTGTTGAAATTGCGCCGTTTTACCATTGGGTTTATTTAATTTCAAACGCTGCAATTCACCTTTTTGACCGTTCTCTTTTTTAATCTCATAATTAAAAGAAAGACTCAATAAACCATAATCATCATTGGCATCACCCACAAAATACATCAACTTCGCATCCAAACTATCTTGAAATTTCTCTGCCTTAATCGTCGGATATAAATCTGGAATTACAGAAATTGTATAAGTAATCGAATCCGCATTTGGCAAAGCATCATTTGAAATAAACAGCTCGTATGTTTCATCTTGAACTGCTTTCTTTTTATAAGTAAATAGTTCATCCGAAAAGCGTTTTGCCGCAATGATGTCTGCATTTTTGGAAAACTGCATGGCAATTTCATCCGTATTTTCAGAATTAAAAACCCAGTCAATCGTCGTACCTTGTGGCACGACTAAATCACCAATACTGTTTAAATCTTCGTCATTACGTCCGGTATAATTCGGGTAATTTAATTTCACTTCAAACCCTAAAATATTCGGCTTTTTCAACACCTTTAATTCAAAATCATCAGAATTAACACCTGCCGAAAATAGTTTAAAATCAGTTTCTTTCTGCACATTTGCAAAGCGATACGTGAAGGTATTCGCATCTACCTTTGTCAATCGATATTGGTAATTGTCAACATCAATAAATACCTCGTTTGGCAAAACTTCTCCATCCACTTTGACGGTCAGTGGATAATCTTCATATTGCACAACCGTCAAATCATCATCTGCCAAAGTAAACTTAAACGGCGCAGGTCGTTCAAATTCTTCCCCATGTGCCAACAAGCGCGCAGTACTATCTTTAATCAAACTCGGTGCAGCAAATAAAACCACCAATAGCAATAATAACGGTGGCAAGGCATAGCGCAAGTACTTTTTATTTTGAGAGAAATCAATCGCATTTTTAAATGGAACAAGCTTTATTTTGTCCGACTTTTGATTAATCGACGCTAAGACCAACTCTCGATTTGTCGAACTTTCTGCTTGACTCCGCAATTGCAAAACGTTCAACAATTTATCTTTTACATCGCCAAAGTGATCACCGATAATTGATGCTGCTTGTTCGTGAGAAATTACTTTCCCCAAACGAAAATACTGCGACATCGGCATCAAAATCCAACCAACAAATGCCAACGCACTCACGCCTACGAAGGAGTAAAACAACGTTGTCCGCGTGCCCGAACTGAAGTAATAATAGTGTTCCAGAAAATTCAATCCCAGAAACAATACTAGTATCAACGCCGTAAAATACAACGCACCCCGTATCATCTGATTCGCGTAATATTTGCGAATAAATCCGTCAAGTTTTTCTATCAGTAACTGGTAATTATCTTTTGCTGCCATGCTCTTATTGATATTTAGACTTTATGATTTGGTATATATCAGTATATTCTTGAGTGCAGTGGTTTTCTGCGATTTATTATACTAATACAATGTTGTGTAAAAGGTCTTTTGGTCGAACGCATCCTGAAATATTCTTTCTTAGATAAAGCAAAAACCATTCTACTTTTCCCCTTAGTAACGGTGAAAAAAGTTTCTTCAAATTATGGGAAGCGAGAAAATCGCAAGATTTTCGAGCTTCAAAAAAACAATGCGCGTTGCCTGCGGCAACGCGGGTGGGGTTCTTGAGGGATAAAAAGCGTTTTTGCAAACGCTTTTTATCCCTCAAACTCCCTTTGAGAAAATTCAAAGAAACTTAATTTACACTGTATTAAGTACTGCGTAGTAATTAATTCGCGTTCCTTAATTTTTATAAAAACATGAAATTACCACACTTTCCTAACTTTCCATTTTAAAATATTGTTAAAAACGAAAAATGCCCCAAAAATCGGTCAATTTTAACAAAAAATGGCAAATAACGCTCTATTAACAAGCGGTATGTTATTTGTAAACAGCATAATGTGTATTTTTGACGATACTATATATAGTGACCTAATTTCTTAAATTAAGTGTTAGTACTGTGTAAAGGAAGCTTATTTATATTTTGAGAAGAGATAAAATTGCAATATTTTTTGACCTTCAAAAAACTTGAGGTTGTATCAAAAGGTCTTCTGACCGAACGCACCCCGAAATATTCTTTTTTAGACGAAGCAAAAACCGTATTTTTTTAAGAAAAAATACGGTTTTTGCTTCGTCTTTAGAATTTAATTTTTCTCCTAATGAGAAAAATTACCTTATGATATAGCCCCAAACTCCCTTAGGAATGCGAACTAAATAACCTTCGATTCGCGTTCCTTACTTTCCAAACATTACTTATTTATAACAATGGTGAATCAGCTAAATTTTCAGCCAGAAAAGCATAGTTATCAAAATTTCACCATTCTTCAAAACCTATTTTTATGCAAAATCTAAAATTACTTTTTACTG
>CAYUNA010000090.1:0-11163 GCA_964445895.1 uncultured Saprospiraceae bacterium
TTAACTACCCGCAAAGGTAATAGTTTTGTGGAAATTCTTTTGTGAATGATTTGTGAAAGAAGAAAAATGTAAAAAAAATAGATTAAAATAAGATTAGTGAAATGAATTCAATAACTTTAGCCATTATGCTTGTCTCTTTTCCTTCTAAAACACTTAAAAAATTAAGTACGTAACGAAGGCTATGTATTGATTTTTAAAATATTTTACAAGGAAAAAAATACGGCGCATTCTGGCTCAACTTATTGAATATTTTCCCCAAAATTTTGAAAAAGGTAATTCATGGCAAAAATCTTTCTCCTCGGCTTCATGGGCTGCGGCAAATCGTATATCGGAAAACGCTTGGCTAAAAATATCAATGCTGATTTTTTAGATTTAGATGATTTAATTGTTGAAACAAATGGTCTATCCATTTCCAAAATATTTGAGCAAAAAGGAGAGCCTCATTTTAGACAATCAGAATCTAACTGCTTAAAAAGTTTAAAAAATACTACTCAAACGGTTGTCGCACTCGGCGGTGGAACGCCCTGCTTTTTTGACAATATGAAATGGATTAATGAAAATGGTGTTAGCCTTTATTTGAAAACGAAGCCAACTGTTTTAGCGGATAGGTTGAAAAGTGAAGTGAACAAACGCCCGTTGATTCAGCAGCTTTCTGAAGCAGAATTATTACCGTTTATTGAACAAAAAATTGAGGAACGTGCGCCATTTTATCATCAGGCACATCTTGAGTATGCAGTTGAAACGGGTAATGAACGAATCCTTGAAGACCTTACAAAATTCTTTCAGCGAATGACCAGTCTGGGGTAAAATGCGACGGCTTAATTTATTTCAAAAAAGCTACACCAACATCTCAAACAACATCGGGTTGTCATTCAAGGTTTGGTAGTTTACCTGATTTTCTTTCATTCTTTCTAAAAGTGCCAGATAATCCTCCTTTGAATTAACCCGAATCCCAACCACTGCTGGTCCTGCTTCCCGGTTGTGTTTTTTAGTGTATTCAAAATGGGTAATGTCGTCGTTTTCGCCCAAAACATGGTTCAAAAAATCACGCAAAGCACCTGCCCGTTGCGGAAATTTAATCACAAAATAATGCTTTAAACCTTCATACAATAATGAACGTTCCTTGATTTCTTCGGTTCGCGTAATGTCGTTATTGCTACCGCTGACGATGCAAACAACGTTTTTACCCTTGATTTCTTCTTGATAAAAATCCAACGCCGCAATCGTCAAAGCCCCCGCGGGTTCGACCACGAAGCCTTCTTCGTTATAGAGTTGCAAAATGGTAGAACAAACCTTGCCTTCCGGCACTAAAATCATGTCGTCTAATACTTCTTTGCAAATTTTGAACGTTTCCTCCCCTACTCGCTTCACTGCCGCGCCATCCACGAAGGTGTTCATCTTTTTGAGTTCGACTATTTCGCCTTTTTTCCAACTTCGATACATCGCTGGCGCACCTTTAGGTTCAACACCGATAATCTTCGTTTGTGGAGAAACCTGCTTGAAATAACTCCCTAAACCTGACAACAATCCACCGCCACCGACTGGCACAAAGATGAAATCAATATGCTCGGTACAATCTTCAATAATTTCCAAACCAACTGTCCCCTGCCCTTCAATTACGCGGGGGTCATTGAACGGATGGACAAAAGTTTTGCCATTCAATTCGGCATCTTTTAAGGCTTCATGGTAAGAATCATCGAAAGAGTCACCCGTCAAGACGACTTCCACGTACGATTTTCCAAACAATTTCACCTTTTTCACCTTTTGTGATGGCGTTACATTCGGCATGTATATTTTTCCTGAAACTTCCAATTTGGAACACGCCAAAGCCACCCCTTGCGCATGATTGCCCGCACTCGCACAAACGATTCCTTTTTCTAATAATTTCTTCGGCAAGGTCGCCATTTTATTATAAGCGCCCCGAATTTTATACGACCGAACGACCTGCAAATCTTCTCGTTTCAAAAAGAGTTGACAACCAAATTGATTAGACAAATTGTAATTCATCTGCAACGGAGTGGACAGCGCAACGCCCTTCAGTCTAACCTTCGCTCGATGAATATTTTCAATACTTGCCAATGTTGTCTTAGAAATCGATTCAGTCATCTTTAATGTTTAGTGTTTTTTTGAGGGTTTAGACAAAGATAATGGAGGTTGTGTAAAAGGTCGAAAGACGAATAGGTAGCAGATAACTGATACTTGCTAACACTTGTTTTTCAATAATGTATACATTTAACTATTAATAAATCAATAGGAGTCCTCCCAATTTTTTAGACTAATCTGTCCGTTGAACATTTTGATTTTGGATTGGATTTCACTGAATTAAAAATTCGGGAGGACTCCTGTTTCACTCAACCCCTAAACAGTAAACATTTAGTTAGCTTCCGGTCGCAAACTACGAACCGTTTTCCCTGCCTGCCACATTTCACTATCTTCCAATTCCTTCAATTCTGCATCCAATTTCACGCGATAATCAGCCTGACTATTGCTATCAATTGACCGTTGAGCTTCTTCTCCCGAAGCTACACTATCGTACAAATCTTCAAAAACTGGCGCCACAGCATCGCGGAATTTATTTTTCCAATCTAATGCACCACGTTGTGCAGTCGTTGAACAATTGGCATACATCCAATCCATTCCATTTTCTGCTACTAAAGGCATCAAACTTTGCGTCAACTCTTCAACCGTTTCGTTAAAGGCTTCTGATGGAGAGTGTCCACGCTTTCGCAAAACATTGTATTGCGCTTCAAAAATCCCTTGAATAGCGCCCATTAATGTACCTCGTTCGCCTGTCAGGTCACTATAGACTTCCTTTTTAAAATTAGTTTCAAACAAATAACCAGAACCGATTCCGATACCCAATGCAACCACTCTTTCAAAAGCTTTACCCGTCGCATCCTGAAAAATCGCATAGCTGGAATTCAAGCCGCGACCTGCCAAAAACATCCGTCGCAGACTCGTTCCAGAACCCTTTGGCGCAACCAAAATTACGTCCACATTCTCTGGAGGAACGATGCCCGTCCGTTCTTTATAAGTAATGCCGAAGCCATGCGAAAAATACAAAGCATCACCCGGATTCAATTTAGATTTAACCAATTCCCATTGAGAAATTTGCGCCGCATCCGACAACAAATATTGAATGATAGTCCCGCGTTCTGCTGCTTCTTCGATAGAAAACAACGTTTCGCCCGGCACAAAACCATGTTCGATAGCTTTGTCCCAACTCTTGGACGGTTGCCGCTGTCCAACGATGACATTGAAGCCATTGTCTTTCAAATTCAACGCCTGACCAGGTCCTTGCACACCATATCCAATGATGGCAATTGTTTCGTTTTTCAATGTTTCCTGTGCTTTCGCTAACGGAAATTCTTCTCTTGTTACGACGTTTTCTTCAACGCCTCCAAAATTTAATTTTGCCATGTTGATAGTTATTGAGTTGATTGGTTAGTTTGACTTTGATATTTATTTTTTTTATACCAAACCAGCCAATCATTTAAATTTGTCTTGTTTGCAATTAGCTCTATTTTTTTTAATTATTTCTTTCTGAATACTCCACAAAAAACTCATGCGTCTGCAAATTCCCATTCAACTCCACAAACTCTCCTTCATGCCGCCAAATAATTCTAATCTCCTCCTCCGAAGTAGATGGAAATTCTACGGTTCCTAAAAATGCTTTCGAGGTATTTCTCAATCGAATTAACTCCAATTGTTTCAAAACCACCTCCTTTTTCAAGCCTGCTTCAATATCTTTCAAACTCAAGGTTGTTCGATTAATTTCCTTGTGCCCACCAGTCCCTGCTGCATCTGCGGCTTGATAATCATTCGTTCCTGCAAAAATATCGAGGTACCAAACCTGCGGTGTTCCAGGCATAAACAATTGAATTGCTCGTGCCAACAACAACTTTTTTTCACTCTCGCCCAAGGCACTAAAGTAGGTGGCATTAACTTGATAATACCCGATTTTTTTGCCATCCGCCCCGTATAAATTTTTCACCCGACCGCCGCGAGCTAAAATCAAATCCATCATTTCCTCAATTTCCTCGTTTTCCAATAATCCTTTTTGATAGACACCATTTATCTCCTTTCCTTTCAAATCCAAAACGGGAATGCCATCGTGACAGCCAAGCATATTGACCGTTTTAAATCCCTTATCAATTATTTCATTTGCCCATTTTAATAAAGCCCGATTTGTTCCTTTTTCAATCGCATGAATCAGCAAACCTGGTAGAAAAAAGTCGTAAATCATATAACCTTCTTTCGCTACTTCATCGTGCAAGTGCAAGCCGTATTCCGCATGAATTTCGGGTAGCAGCAACAAGTCATTTTGCTTAGCGATGTCATTGATTTTTGCTAAATAATCCCACGTTCCAGGCTTATTGAAAAAATTGGTTTCGCCAACTGCTTTGTGCAAATACGCAAAGGCATCTAAGCGCAAAATTTGACAACCAAAACCCTTTACTTTTGCCAATACCTCCTCATAAAATTCCCAAACTAACGGCGATTTAGCATTGACATCCATTTGTCCTAAATAGCTGCGTTTTTGCTTGACAATTTGTAAAATTGCCGCTTTTTGATTTGACCATTCTCCGAAATCTATACTTTGTATATCCTGATTTTCCGCAATCGCTGCGTTTACTCTTTTACAAATAATTGCAGCAGCTTCCGCGTTGATATTCTTGACCAATTTCAAATCGGCAACTGTCAGTTTTTCAAGAGTAATTTTTTGATAAAAAGTATTCCAATACGGTCTTTCCGACCCATCAGGAAACAATACTTTTAGAATAGGCAAACCCGACTTTCGCATAAACAACTTGTCCAAATGCTCCTTTTTGGGAATAATAATCCCGTCGTCATTGAGTTCGCCGTGCCCTTTCCAAAACTCATTCCAATTGATAAAAAAGTCTTTAAACTTCGACGCTTCTCCGTTTTTTAGCATATCCTGAAACTGCGGAGAGGCCACCGATAAATGATTTAAGACAATATCAAATTTCAAATTAATCGCCAATTCCTGCAAAGCGGCGAGGTCTTTTTTATCGACCAACTCTTCATTAATGTTGTAGTCAATCACCGAAAAACCCCGGTCTAAATCACTATTGAAAAATGTCGGCAATACATAAAATAAGGAGAACGTGTTTTCAAATGCCGGCAACTGCAACATCTTGATTAAATCGCTCATATTGCTGCCAATGCTATCGGGATAAGCGTTCAGCATGACACCGTTTCCGATGTTAGCTTGCGGCTTTTGGTTGTGTTCTTTATCGTTCATTTGTCACTCAAATTTTAATGTTCTAAAAAGATTTTTGAGTAGCAAAACTACACATGATTTCAACACATTAAAACTAAATCACACATTTTTTAATGCTCAGCCTGTTCCAAACTTTTCAAATATTTATTCAATCGTTCCATCGGACGAATCACCGCAATTCTACCTGACCTCACAAATTCATAAATCCCTGTTTTCTGCAAATCATTTAATAGTGCTTCTGTCTCGTTTGCGTGACCTGTCTTTTCGATTACGATGTATTTTTCCTCAACTTCTAAAATTCGTGCGTTGTGTTTTCGCACTAATTTTTCCATGGCATTCCCTTTTAAAAAAGTAGCTGTTGGCACTTTATATAAGGCAATTTCTTGAAAAACCAATTTTTTATTATCGTCATAAAACGCCTTGACGACATCAACTTGTTTTTCAATTTGCGCTACCAGTTTTTCAGCCATCGCCTTATCCACGTTCACTACAATCGTCAACCGGTGAATACCCGCAATTGATGATTTGGAAGCCGTCAAACTTTCAATATTAATATGCCGTCGAGTGAACACAGAGACGACTCTTGACAGTAGTCCTGTTTGGTGTTCGGTGAAGACGGTTATGGTATATTCTTTCATTTTTTATATTTGAGGAATCAGGGTTCAGTGTTTTTGATTAGCTTAAAAACACTGAACCCTGACTCCTGATTCCTGACTCCTTAAATTACAAAGAGCTTCTATCTAAAATAACTTCACTTACCGCAGCCCCAGCAGGCACCATTGGAAAGACATTTTCCTCTTTTTCTACCATGCAATGCAACAAATACGGACCATCATAATCTAACATTTCCTGAATACCCGCCTCCAGTTCTTCTGGTTTCGTAATCGTTTTTCCTGCTACACCAAATCCTTTTGCAATCGTGACAAAATCAGGGTTTTGCAATTCTACACTCGAATAACGGCGGTCAAAAAATAGCTGCTGCCACTGTCGTACCATGCCGAGAAAATTATTGTCTAACAACACAATTTTCACACCTACATTCCACTGCGCACACATCCCCAGTTCTTGAATCGTCATTTGAAAACTACCATCGCCAATAAACGCCACGACTTCTCGATTCGGTTGCGCCAATTTCGCCCCAAAAGCAGCTGGCAGACCAAATCCCATTGTCCCCGCACCACCAGAAGATACCCACTGATTGGTCGATTTATAGTTGTAATATCGAGCTGCAATCATCTGATGTTGCCCTACATCCGTAGCTACAACCGCTTGTCCATTTGTCATTTCAGAAATGGTGTGAACGACTTGTCCCATTTTCAATTCCCCATTTTTAGATGGCGAAATATCATGCTGAATGACCTTTTCATATTCCTCTTTTTCAAACCAATCAAACGAGGCAACCCATTCTGTATGTTCCTTCTTTTTGACCAACGGCAATAGCTGCTTCAAAGCATCTTTTGCATCCGCATGAACAGGCGCATCTGCATAGACATTTTTATGAATTTCTGACTTATCAATTTCAATATGAACGACCTTGGCTTGTTTGGCATATTTTGCTAAATTACCCGTCACCCGGTCATCAAAGCGCATTCCGATAGCAATCAAAACATCGCATTCATTTTGCTTTACATTTACCCCATAATTGCCGTGCATTCCTAACATTCCCTTGTGCAACGGATGTTCATTTGGAATCGAACTCAACCCATGAATTGTACAACCCAATGGAATTCCTGTCTTTTCGACAAATGCTTTAAACTCATCTTGTGCGTGTGCAATTTGAATTCCATGGCCTGCTAAAATCAGTGGTTTTTTCGCGCCATTTATTAATTTTGCAGCTTTTTCCAAACTACTTTTTGTCGGCTTCGGCATTGGGTGATAACTGCGAATAAACGTGCGCTTGACATATTCAAAATCCAATTCATTCATCTGCGCATCCTTCGTAATATCAATCACTACGGGGCCTGGTCTTCCAGAGTTGGCAATGTAAAATGCTTTCGCAAAAACTTCAGGAATCTCTTCCGCTTTGGTGATTTGATAGTTCCATTTCGTTACTGGCATTGTACAGTTCACAACGTCCGTCTCCTGAAAAGCATCCGTTCCCAACAACTGCGAATATACCTGTCCTGTAATACAAACCAACGGCGTAGAATCAAGAATGGCATCAGCTAAACCCGTCATCAAATTCATCGCACCCGGCCCAGAAGTTGCCATACAAACACCCGTTTTTCGGGTCACTCGTGAGTATCCTTCCGCAGCGTGAATAGCGCCTTGTTCGTGACGAGGCAAAATATGCTTTAGCTTGTCTTCATAGTGATACAAAGCATCATAGACCGGCATAATTGCACCTCCCGGATAACCAAAAATGGTATCTACGTCTTCGGCTAAAAAGCACCGAAGGACGGCTTCCGCACCAGAGATTCTTTCTTTTTTGATGCTTTTGGTCGGCTGCTTTTTTTCCCGCACTGCTACCGCTATTCCATTGTCGTTACCTTTCATAATTAATATATTTTTTTTTGCACCATAACTGTCAACTATTTAGAATTGAACCACTACCCATTTGACACTTCTATTTTCTGTTTAAGAAAATTAAAACTCATCCGTCACACAACCTTCACTCGCAGACGATACTGTTTTTGCATATTTTAATAAAATGCCAGACGTTGCATTAATTGCTGGCATTGCCCAACTTTTACGTCTTTTGGTAATTTCTTCATTCGATAAATGTGCTTCAATCACGTTTTTTTCTGCATCAATTGTAATTGAGTCGCCATTTTTTAATAAACCAATCAAACCACCAACTTGCGCCTCTGGAGTAATGTGTCCGACGACAAAACCATGTGTTCCGCCTGAGAATCGGCCGTCTGTAATGAGGGCTACTTTTTTACCCAATCCTTCTCCCATGATTAGGGATGTTGGTTTCAACATTTCGGGCATACCTGGTGCGCCTTTTGGGCCACTGTACCGGATGACAATTACATCGCCTTCTACGATTTGTTTGCCTCGAATAGCGTCATTTGCTGCTTGTTCTGTTTCAAAAACTTTCGCTTTACCAGAAAAAATTAAACCTTCTTTTCCTGTAATTTTAGCAACCGACCCACCTTCTGCCAAATTTCCATATAAAATCTGCAAGTGACCGCTTTCTTTAATCGGAGAGGCTACTGGATGAATCACTTTTTGGCCATCACTCAACGCTGCACATTCCTCCAAATTTTCACCAATCGTTTTACCTGTAACGGTTAAGCAATTGCCGTCCAAAAAGCCTTCTTTTAACATCAATTTCATCACAGCAGGTACACCACCAACATTGAATAAGTCTTCCATTACATACTGACCACTTGGTTTTAAATCCGCTAAAAATGGCGTATTGTCACTGATTGTTTGAAAGTCATCAATCGTTAATTTTACACCGACAGATTTGGCTATCGCAATCATGTGCAACACCGCATTCGTCGAACCACCAAGCACCGTAATCAAGCGCAAGGCATTTTCAAAAGCTGCCCGCGTCATGATGTCGCGAGGCTTAATATCTTGTTCTAAAAGATGGCGAATCGCTTTGCCAACCTTTGCACATTCTATTGCTTTTTTCTCACTGGTTGCTGGAATTGAGGAGTTGTACGGCAAACTCATCCCGATGGCTTCAATTGCCGACGACATCGTATTGGCAGTGTACATTCCACCACAGGCACCCGCGCCAGGGCATGCATTTTTGACGACTGTTTTAAATTCTGCCGCCGTGATTTTACCGACACTTCGCTCGCCCAATGCCTCAAAAGCAGAAACAATATCAAGTTTTTTATCTGCTACGCAGCCAGGACTAATCGTACCGCCATATACCAAAATACCTGGTCGATTTAATCTTCCCAAAGCCATCATTGCACCTGGCATATTTTTGTCGCACCCTACTACTGTAACGAGTGCGTCATACCATTGTGCAGAGGTCACCGTTTCAATAGAATCAGCAATAATGTCCCGTGATGGCAAAGAATATCTCATTCCATCTGTCCCCATAGACATACCATCACTTACACCAATAGTATGAAATATCAAACCGACCAAGTCTTCTTTCCACACCCCTTTTTTAATATCTGCTGCTAAGCCATTTAGGTGCATATTACAAGTGTTCCCTTCCCAGCCTGTACTCACAATACCGACTTGTGCTTTTGTCAAATCTTCATCCGTCAAGCCGATACCATAAAGCATCGCTTGCGCGCCAGGTTGCCCTTCATTTTGGGTTATTCTTCGGCTATACTTATTAAGTTTTTTCATTAATATTTTGAAATTTTAAAAAAGGCCTTCTGCATAACAAATCATTAATTATTCCAATATGGGACAAAGGTAATCGCACAAACCATTTGTTGTGAACTAAAAAACTAAGGCTTTACGACCTTTAGTTTACATATCACGGGCTTAAATACCTGATTATCAGTAAATTAAACACTAAATTTAATCACACTCTTGGCCAAAAGCAGCTTATATTAATTAAATTTCAAATTAGTATTTTTAAGTAGCGCGTGATACTTGACAATAAGAAAAGGTTAGGGAGTTTGTCAAAAATAATTTTTGTCGGGTCAAGTAATAATTGACAGTTAAATTAAAATCATCGCAACTACTCAGGTAGCATGGGAAAGAGAGATTAGAGTTTTGTAAAAAGACTCAATAGCAATCAAAAACAACTTGACTATTGACAAAATTGAAAATAGTTTTATTGATTTTAGTAAAGCTAACTCAATATTGATTCTTTTTATCGCTCAAAGATTAAGCAATACTTATCTTATTTCATCAAAATCAACAACGCCCTGCAAATGATGAATTCTTTAAAAATAATTGTTGTCTTCACTACATTTACATATTTTTTAAAAAAGGTGCACTTTTTTTTTGAGATTCGCAAAACCACTAAAAACCTTGGGTTTTAGACATTTATGTTAAATTAATGTGAAAATTAATCAACGTTACAACATTATTTTTTTTAAAACTGTTTGGATATATAAAGAAGAATTTCTTAACTTTGCACCACAGGAAATTGAAAAAGTAAAGTGTTGAAGGTTTGAATTTCCGAATAAAACGACAGTAATTAATTTTACATATATTTAAATTAGAGAGAGCGTGACTTTTGAAGGGCAGCATTCCCGCTCGGGTTTGCTGCTCATTTTTTTTGAGTCAATTGTTTTTCCAGTAAAAAAGCCTTTTCGATGTCACATCGAAAAGGCTTTTTTGATTTTATAGGATTTCCTATGGTCAATGTATTTATTCCTTCAACAGCAACTCAATATCTTTCATAAACTCATCCACTTCCTCAGGTTCTGTTCCATTACAAAAAGAGCGTACTCTACCCTTCCTATCTACTAAAATAATCCGACCACTGTGGTCGTATCCACCGGGTGCATCGGGGTTTTCTAAAGCCACACTAAAATAATCATCAGCAATGGAATAAACCTCACTTTTGTCACCCGTAACGAAATGCCATTTATTGGTATCTGCACCTAAATTTTTTGCATAACTTTTCAAACGTGGAATTGTATCGTGCTTCGTATCTACAGTATGAGATAGCATCAAAAAATCAGGGTTATCTTTGAATTTTTCGTGAACGCGTAGCATTTGCTTGGTCAATTTTGGGCAAATCGTCGGACAAGAAATGAAAAAGAAATCAACAGCATAAACCTTATTATCAAACAAAGCATTGGTTACTTTTTGGCTGTCTTGATTGATAAATTCAAATGGTCGAATCGTATGATAGATGGTATCACCAGTAATTGAATCTGTATCATGAAACCCTAAAAATGGTAGTGTTTTTTTATCTAACACAGTTGTACTTTCAGCAGGGTTTCCGCAGTTTGATAAAGCGAAAATCATCAATAAAGTAATTGTTACTAAAAATATATTCTTCATGTTTTTTTATTTAAAATATAGTTGGCTTTAAA
>CAYUNA010000091.1:0-11126 GCA_964445895.1 uncultured Saprospiraceae bacterium
TTCGTTATTGCTTGGATTTTCCTGCTCCGCAGCTGATAATATTTTTTATGAGAAAGCCCTTCTCCGTCTTTAAAGTTGGTACAGCTCCGAAAAATATTTTCCATGGTACGTGAATGTTTTCTTCATAAAATATCATAAATACGTGTCATCAGTTATGATTGGTAGTTGCGTTACGCCTTCATTTTTTTAAGAAAACCCTTCATCACAATATCCAATTTCCAAATATCCCCGTTTCATTTACTATATTTGCCAATTATCGAAATTTGACATTTTTGAAATAAAAAGACAATGCAAAAAAACTTAAAAAATATCTTTGGTACGCATCACGGATTAGATAGCAAAAGCGTAGATTATTTGACTAAAGCGTTAGTAAAAAATAATTTGCCAGGCTTCGATTATTTGGAGTTTAAACAATCTTTGGCGGCGTTGGCAGAAATGGGTATGGATGAAGCAACGGCGATGAAATCTGCTTTTGCAACGGCTTCGACTGTTGGATTGACGAAAGATAAATTGGTCAAAACGGCGCAACATTACAAGCAGATTTTGGCAACAGAAAAGACGCAATTTGATGAAGCTTTAGGTAATCAATTGAATAAGCGAGTCAATAACAAGCGGCAGGAAGTAGAGAAATTGAAAGTGCAAATCGGTAAGTGGAAGGAGCAGATTTCTAAATTGGAAAGGCAAATTGCACAGTCGCAAAATACAATTGACCACGCAGACGAGAACATTAACGCAGAAATGCAAAAGATTGAATCGACGAAGACTAATTTTGAGCAAGCTTACCAAAGTATTGGAAATCAGATAGATAAGGATGTAGATGATGTGAATTTGTATTTATAGATGGCGCGCGGTTACTGATATGCGGCTCATTGGAGCTTCAAATTAAAGTGGTCACTTACAGTAATCGTCTTCGTTAAAACCACAAAAATGGTTGCTATGAAAAGCAAAAAATCTCAAAAGCAGGAAACTCATCCTCAATTTCCAAGTGGAGATTGGGAAGGCTTTTTTACTTATCAAACCAATACACAAGGAGAAAAAACAGCAATGGCGCTGCAATTGGATTTTGCAGATGGAAAGGTGTCGGGCGGCGGTGCAGATACGGTGGGTGGGTTTGTTTGGAATGGAGCGTATGATACGGATACGATGCGTTGTAAAATGACGAAATCCTACACAGCGCACGATGTTCTTTATGATGGACATGTAGACGAAAATGGGATTTGGGGGACTTGGTTTATTCCGCCGTTTATTCGAGGAGGGTTCCATATTTGGCCTAAAAAGAGAGGAGAAGAGCGTGCCGCTGCGGAAGTGAAAGTAAAGAAGAAGGTGAAAAATAAGAAAAATAAATTAGTGAAAAGTTTGTGAGGACATACTACGCGTTCCTTAGAGCATGTCTTGGAAATTAACTTTGATGTTCGCAACATATTTTAAATAAAAAATCACCCCCAACTTTAAACAATGTGCACTACCAAATGCACCGATATTCTAAAAAATTAATGGATTATTTTCAAATCAAAACAACCTGCGACCCTGAAATGACTGACATTTTAATCGCCTTATTTAGCCAGTTTCCATTTGATACTTTTGAAGAGAACGAAACGGGATTTTCTGCTTATTTACCAGAGAAGGACTGGACCGATGGGATTGAAAAAGGTATTATTGGTCTCAAAAACAACTTTGACTTTCGGGTAGAGAAAAATCACTTGCCGTATCAAAACTGGAATGCTATCTGGGAATCAAATTTTCAACCGATTTTGGTGAGGGATTTTTGTGGCATCCGAGCGGACTTCCATTCGCCGCTGCAACAAGTGAAACACGAAATTGTCATTAACCCTAAGATGGCATTTGGAACGGGACATCACGAGACCACTTACATGGTGATGAGCTTGATGGAATCGATGGATTTTCAAAACAAAACGGTTTTTGATTATGGTTGCGGAACGGGTATATTAGCGATTTTAGCATCTCAATTGGGTGCAAAAAGCATTGATGCCGTTGATATTGAGCCTCCGTCCTACGAGAATACGATTGAAAACGCACAAATTAATAACATTTCTAATATCGAAACTTTCCTTGGTACACTTGCAGATATTAAAAATAGCGGATATGATATTATTTTGGCGAACATCAACCGAAATGTAATTTTAGACAGTCTTTCTTCGTTATTTGAGAAATTAAAAATGGGCGGAACTTTGGTTGTTTCTGGTTTTTTGCAGGAAGATGAAGATTTATTAAAAAAATCGGCGAAAGAAGCAGGTTTTTCAATAGGCGAGGGGATGGAACGAAATAACTGGATTTGTTTGCAATTGACGAAGTAAATTCAGCGTTCTGAACGCCCGAATCCTAAACTCCAAACCATAGACTTTGAACTTATTAATTAAAATTATGAAGTACTTTTCGACGATTCTTTTTCTATTTTTTATTGGCATTTCGAACATGCAAGCACAACGGTTGGAGAAATTTTCTGACAATAGTGGTGAGTACATGAAGGAGCTGAATAATCTGATGACGGCTGGGAAGCGAGAGAAAATGGAAGAGATTTTTAAAAGTTTTGAAAAGCTGTATAAAGCAGGGTTTTACAATGCAGCAGAAATGGAAACTATCATTAAGGTGAGCAATGGGATGTTGAATCAACGGATGACGGCTAGCCCTTATTTTAGTGAATATTTGGAAGGGTTGATGACGGTGAAAAATACGGAGTTTGGGGAGCAAAGGTTTCGAGAATGGCATTCGATATTAGAACAAATATTGGCAAGTATCGAAAACCGAAGATTAAAGCCTTTTGACGAATTTTTAGGATTTAGTAAGTCGTTTTTTGAAAAAAATGCACTTCGATATTCTAAATCAGGAGTAAGTTGGTATATTGTTGGGAAGCAGGCGAAGATGGATTATCAAGATGAACAACCCATTATTTTGGTGGAAGATTTTGACCTGATGGGAAAGCGAGGAAAAGATTCAATAATCATCAATAAAACCTCGGGCATTTATTACCCGACAGAGGAAGTTTGGAAAGGGAATGGGGGACAGGTGACTTGGGAGCGATTCGGGTTGGCAGATGATGTGTACGCAGAGTTGGCAGAGTATGAATTTGAGGTTAAAAAGAGTTTATACGAAGCCAAAAATGTGAAGCTGCACTATCCGCTATATTTTGGGTCAAAAACAGTGATTGGTAAGTTTCAAGATAAACTAAGTTCAGCTTCGCGAGGGAATGAACGGTCGTATCCACGTTTTGAATCGGATGACCAAATTTTAGAAATTGACAACATCGGTCAAGGGATTAAGTACAAGGGAGGATTTAGATTACAGGGCTTAACTGTTTATGGTTTTGGTAGTAAAAATGTGCGAGCAGAAATGACAGTTTTTGATGATAGCAACGAATTGACATATAGAGGGTTAGCGGAGTTGTTTGCTATAAAAAGAGAGGAGAAAATCGTAGCAGAGCGCGTAGAATCTACCCTTTATTTTGGACAAGATTCTTTGTATCACCCATCAGTAAATGTCCGATTTGAAATACCAACAAAAACATTAGCATTGTCGCGTGGTAAAAGGGGGAGTGACCGAAATCCCTTTTATAACTCCTTGCATCAGGTGAATATTGATGCAGAAAAAATTGACTGTCATTTGCAGACAGATTCGATTTTTATTGGGACAAGAGCTGTTGGTTTTAACAAAGATTCGAAACCAATGACATTAGAATCTTTAAAGTTTTTTGCGCTGAGTGATTATCAAAGAATTCAAAATATTTCGACAACCAATCCGATTTCGTTAATGAAAATTTACCATGACGAGACGGGCGAAAAAGTAGTGGATGCGGATGCATTGGCAAAGCGACTGAACCCTCGCTTTACGGTTGAAAATATCAACTCGTTGCTCTATGATTTGGTGTCGCAAGGATTTATTAATTACGATGCAGATGAAAAAACGGTAGAACTAAAAGATAAGGTTTTTCACTATGCGGATGCGAGTACGAAGAAGGTGGATTTTGATAATTTGCGAGTAAACTCAGTGACAAGGGAGACGAATGCCATTTTAAATTTAAAAGATAATTCAATAGCTGTAGAAGGAGTGAAAAAGATAGATTTCAGTCAAAAGCAACGAGTGGGTTTGTTGCCTTTTAATGATCAAGTGACGATGTATAAAAATCGGGATATGGCTTTTGACGGGAAGGTTTTTGCAGGTTTTTCGACTTTTATGGGAAAGGATTATCGGTTTGATTATGATAAATTTCATGTTGAAATGGACTCCGTTCGTTTCTTTGACTTATTTACACCAACGGGCGTAATCCAAAAAAATGGAGAGCCTGAAGCAGTGTCTATTGGGTCGAGAATTGAGCACATGACAGGTGTTTTGTTAATTGATGCGCCGTCTAATAAATCAGGTAGAGAAGATATTGAAATTTTTCCTTCGCTGCAAAGTAAAGGCAATTCTTTTGTATTTTACGATTACAAAGAGACGCAGCAAGGGGCTTATAAACGAGACTCTTTCTATTTTGAATTAGCACCGTTTTCGTTTAATAAATTGGACAGATATGTGCGTGAAGATGTTCAATTTAAAGGAGATATGTATTCGGCAGATATTTTCCCTGTTTTTAAGGAAACACTGTCTCTGCAAGAAGATGAATCGTTGGGTTTTGTGACGAAATCACCCGATGCAGGCTATCCCAATTATCAGGGAAAAGGAAATTATACAGGCGATATTAACTTGAGTAACCAAGGCTTTTTAGGTCAGGGGACACTCAAATATTTAGGGGCTAATATTGATGCGGAAGATTTTGTTTTTAAACCCAAACAGCTCACGGCAAGTGCAGAACGATTTGACCTGGAAGAAGACAGAAATAGTGAAATCGAAGTACCACAAGTGCGGGGATACGACGTAAAAATCGATTGGCGACCCTATAAGGACAGTATGTATGTAAGGTCAAAGGAAGCACCGTTTGAGTTGTATAAATCTGGCGACCACACGCTGAAAGGGATGTTGATTTTGACCCCAGGTGGTTTGAAAGGTACAGGATTATTGGATTGGTCGAAGGCGAGCATGACTTCAGAACTATTTAGTTTGGGGGCTTATTCAGCAACTGCAGATACTACAGATTTGAAAATTAGGGCTTTCGATGCCGATGCAATTGCTTTGAAAACCTCTAACTTGAATGGTATTGCGGATTTTGATGAACAAATTGCGAGTTTTAAAGCCAATGCGGAGTTTCTGCAAACCGTTTTACCCTATAATCAATATGAAACCTCTTTCAATGAATTTGATTGGGATATGGAGCAAGAGACGGTGACCTTTAAAGCCGCCGAAGGCAAATTGGGTAGTTTCTTATCAATTCATCCTGACCAGGATTCGCTGTATTTTCAAGGTAAGTCAGCGCTTTATGATTTAAAAACCAACTTGCTTAAAATTGGAGGCGTCCCTTTTATTATTAGTTCTGATGCCTTTATTTATACAGAAAGTGGTGACGTAGAAATCCAACCTGGAGCGGTAATGACGACTTTGGAAAACGCGAAAATTGTGGCAGATACGACCAACCAATTACACGTCATTAATCGGGCAACGGTGAATGTTTTAGGCAAAAAAGAATACCGAGCGAGTGGTTTTTATGAATACAATATTGGCGATAAAAAGCAAGAAATTGAGTTTGCTGAAATTGTGGGTACTCGTGTCGGAAAAGGCTCGCGGGCCAAAAAAGCATCGGTGACAAGGGCTACGGGAGAGGTAACGGATGAGAATGATTTTTATATTGATGATAAAACGGAATTTCAAGGAACAATTAGCTTGAGTGCAGAAAATGTAAATTTGAAATTTGATGGATTTGCTCGTTTGGAGTCAGAAACATTGCCTGCAAAATATTGGTTTACAGTAAGTTGTGAAGCAGATAAAAATGATTTAGCGATTCCATTTGATGTGCCAAAATCGCCAGATGCGCAGTCATTATACAGTGGTTTGTTTTTGAGTAAAGAAACGGCTACCGTTTACCCAAGGGTGATGATGCCGAAGTTTTTTACCAAAGATAGAAACATTTTGCCTGTTAAAGGAATTTTGAAATACGATGATAAAGTCGAGAAATTTATCATGGGAGATTCTCTCTGCGTATTAGAGCAATCGCTGAAAGGAAATAAGCTGACTTATAATAATCGAACCGGAAAAATTGATTTGGAAGGGAAGTTTGAAATTGGGTCAGGCTTGAATTATGTGAGTGTTGCAGCGGCTGGAAAAGGAGAGACTGAGTTTGGACAATTGGTGAAAGATACATTGATGGGAACAGAAGCAATGGCTTCCGAATTGACGGTTGAATTAATGGCTGGTTTGAAAATGAAAGTACCTGAAAATTTGATGAAAATTTTAATTACTGATTTCAAGTCGTCAACTTTTGAAACCAATCCGATTAACTACACCAAAGATATGCTTTTCTTTAAAAAAGGTGTCTTAGAACTGTTTCCAGAAGATAAAGAGATGACAAAAGCGGCGAATATGATTACCTCAGGAAGTCCTTTGGTATTGCCGAAGAAGTTCAATGATTATAGCTTCTTTTTTAGCAAATTGCCGATGATTTGGGATAGGGATTACCAGTCTTTTGTGACCACTAAGAAAAAGGTTGGATTGACCAGTATTGATGGTGAAATGATTAACTCGATGGTGACGGTTTATATCGAATTTAAAATGCCTACAAATAATGATGACCGGATGTATGTCTACATCAAATCGCCAAGTGAGTTGTACTATTTCTTTGGGTATAAGCAAGGGATTCTGAGTGTGGTTTCCAATAACACTCGCTTTATGGATGAGGTCGCTGGGATGAAGGAGAAAGATAGAATTTTTAAAATGCCCGATGGAGGAAGTTATGAAATTCAGCCAGTGAATCCGAGTACAGCGAATGCGTTTGTGCGGCGAGTGGAGGCGGTAGGGAAGTAGAGAAATGGATGAAAATTTTTGACCTCCAATAATAACGATGCGCTTTACCTGCGGCAAAGCGGGTGTGGGATTTTAAAGGAAGAAGCAATTTTTTTTTAAAATTGCTTCTTCTTTTAAAATCCCCTCGTGGTGGTTCGAATATTTCATCGTTACTAAATTTCACAAATCTCTTGCATTACAGTAGCAGGGGATGGAAAATCAGAAGTTAAAAACTTAGGATGAACTATCGTAAATGTAGACCCTATTCCAACTTCACTTTCCACGGTTACTCGCCCATTCATTCTTTCAACAATCCGCTTGCAAAGTGCCAAACCAAGTCCAGAACCTTTATATCTTTCCCGGGTATGTAGCCGCTTGAACATCGTGAAAATTTGGTCATGATATGCTGAATCAATACCAATTCCGTTGTCTTTTATTTTAAAAATATACTGTGTTTTTTCTTCAATACAAGAGATTTCAATGGTTGGAACACTGCTTTCATTGTATTTAATTCCATTGTTAATTAAGTTTTTTAGCAACAGAAACAAGAAACCTCGATTAGACGTGAATATTGGTAAATTGTACGTTTTGATTTGCGCATTGTTTTCAGCGATAAAATTGGACAAGCTAATTTTTACTTCTTCGACTATTTGTGGCACGTCAACAGATTCTATGCTGAATTCATTTTTATCAAACTTAGAATATTCTAATACATCCGTAATAATAGTATGCATTTGATGCGTATTGAGCTTGATAAAATGAAGGTATTCTAAAATCTCTTTAGACAATTCTTCCTTTTTAGACTTGAGATTAATTAGTCCTACGAAGCTAGAAATATTCCGTAGTGGTTCTTTCAAATCATGAGAAGCAATATGTGCAAAGCGAGCCAGTTCCTCATTTTTAACAATCAATTTTTTGTTGGTGTGGGCCAAATCTTTAGTACGAATGAATACTTTTTGCTCTAATTCTTCATTTTTTCCTTTTATTTCTTTAACCAGCGAGTCAATCAATTTTTCCTTTTCTTTACGATCTGTAACGTCACTTACCTTAATTATTGAATAGCGCAGCTTATTATTTTCATCATATAAAAAAGAGAATGCAGTATTGAGCCAAATTTTTTGGTTATTAACTTCATAAGGAATATCGTCTCTGAATGTTTTCTCTTGTTTCTTAGTCAGAGAAGCCACTTTAGAAGGATAATTTGTTGTTTTTTCAATCCGCATAAAGTCAAAAAACTGCGAATCATTGACTTCCTCATTTTCAAAAATGGAAATAAATTGGTCATTGCATTTAATGATGTTAAAACTAGAATCAGTAAAAGCAATCCCTAATGGACTTTCAGAATATAATTTTTCAAAAAAGACTTTGTTTTCACGTAAAATGTCCTCTACGGAAAGATGTTGCTGCATTACATCAGGTAAAGCTGTAGAAGCATTTAAGACTAAATTTTCGAGATTTTCTTTTTCCGAATTTACTCTTTCTATTTTCGTATGAATCAACCACAAACAGGTTAAACTAAAAAGCAAACTCATGATGATAATAAAGTCTAATCGTTTCCAAAAAGGCGGAATGATTTTAATTTTCAATTTGGTTGGGGGAGACCAGTGACCATCGCTATTTTTTGCTTTAGCTACAAAAGTATAATCGCCATGAGGCAGTCTGGAATAGTTAATTTCCGTCTCAGAAGAATATTTCCATTCATCTTCCAGACCTTCTAATTTATAGGCATATAAATATCGCTTTGCATTTTCAAAATCCATTGGAGTAATAGAAAGCGAAATAGAGGTATGCAGATAACTCAAATCAATACTTTCCGTCCTGGTCATATTTTTTGTTAAAATGACTTTATTCGTTATTTCGTCTGATTTGTTTACTTCAATCGATTGATTAAAAATCTTTAAATCTGTAATTAGCAAAGGATTTACATGGTCATTTTGAGCAATATTATCTGGATTGAAATATTGGTATCCTTCTGCGCCACCAAAAAATAAATGCTTATTGTTTTCATTATAAAGATAGGAATAATAGAAATATCCGCCAGGCTGTAATCCATCGGCTATAAGGTATTTACTGGCTCGGTCTGCGTCTATATCGTAGCGAGTAATTCCATCGGAGTCCGTCAACCAGATATTATTATTAATCAAACTGAAACCAAATATACGGGAACGAGAAAACGATAAATCATTGATAAATTTATCTTCTTTGATAAGGTATTTGATAACTCCAGTTTCTGTACCTAACCAGATAACTTCGTTTTTTTCATCAATTTCTGCAAAAATTAGCAAATCTGTGGTAGCTGCATTTCCAGTTCTATGGTCTACACCAAAAAATTTAATAATAGGTTTTCCCTTTTCATCAAAAGTCAACTTATTCAAACCACCGCCGCAAGTAACTACCCATAAATTTCCTTGTTTGTCTTCTTCAATATCAGTCACCATGTTATCAGAAATCGTATTGGGATTATTATCGTCAGATTTGTAGGCTATGACTTTGGACAATGAATTATCTGTTTGAAACAAACCTTTATCGGTGGTTAGCCAGATTCTTTTTTCTGAATCTTGAAAAATCTTAATTATGGAATAGATACTAATTTTTTCATCAGCTAATAGCCCTACTACGGTACTTAATTTTTTGGTACGCTTATCAAAAATTGATAATCCTGCTTGCGTACCAATCCAAATAGAATCCCCAAATTCCTTCATAGAGAGTATTCTATCAAAATTCGAATCATTAGAAGGATGTCGGTAGTGCTGGTAGGATTTAGTTTGCTTATTGTGTTCAACAAAGCCTTCGGCAAAAAGCCCAAAATATTGGATGTTGGGATTTTTTGCTTGAAGAAGCAAAGTTACTCCTTCAGATGCAAAGGGCAAATTATAGTGTTCAAATTTCTTTTCAGCCATGTAGTGATAGCCAATACCGCCAAAAGTACTTACCCAAACAATTTCTTTTTGTTCATCAAAATATAGATTACGAACTTCATTGTGAGGTAAGGTTTTATTATCCCCATTTTCGGTATGAAGATAAGTATGGAAAATTTCAGACGGCTTGGCATTTATGGTACAATCAACTTCATTAGGATTAAAAATACCTAAACCAACAGAACTACCTAACCATATATCACCAGCCTTATCTTTTGTTATAGAAAAAAAACGGTGATTTTCAAGTTTCCCTAATGATTTAGTAAAGGATTTAAACTTAAAATCTTCAACTGTCAAACTTTGAAGAGGCCCCTCAGGCATGTCAAAAGTAACCAAGCCGCCGTCAAAAGTAGCTAACCAAATTCGATGGTTGTCGTCCTCCACAAAGTCCCAAATATGATTGCTAGTAATAGAATAAGGATTTGAATCATCTTTTTTCAAAGCTAAAAATGAAAATTCTCCCTCTGGGGAAGGGATTAATAGGTTCAAGCCTCCATTCCAAGTACCAATCCAAATTCTTCCGTGACTATCTTCAAATATTTTAAGCACAGCATTTGATCCAATACTTCGGGGATTATTGGTATCTGGTAAAAATTGTTGAAAGCTGCTATCTACTGGATTAAATAAGTTAAGTCCCTTTTCTGTTCCTACCCAAATTCTATCTTTTGAGTCCTGAAAGACACAAAGGACATCATTATTACTTAGTGTTTTTGGGTTGTTTTGGTCAGATATAAAACTAGTAAAACGGTCAGTTTCGTTATTGTAAATATTTAAACCATTACCGACGGTACCTATCCATAACTGGTCGTCTTTATCATAAAATAAACTTCTAATTCGGTTGCCACTAATCGTGTTTTCGTGTGCTGGATTGTTTTTGTAAATCCGTTGATTGATTCCATCAAATCGTATTAACCCATCACTAGTCGCAATCCAAATAAACCCATCTTTATCTTTGGTTACTTGATAAATCATATTGGATGGCAATCCAGTTTCTTTAGTCAAATGTTCAAAATGATAGGAATTAAATTCTTGTGAGAACCCATTATTAAAACTAAATATAACTAAGCAAAAATAGAGTATTGGCAACCATTTCTCATGTATGAAATTGTGTCTCATATCTGATTTATAATGTTGTTAGGGCGTATTCAAAGAATAACCTCCCTTAAAGGGTAAAGAAAACCTTTATTAATGTTGAACTTTAAAATAAACTTTCCACAGGCGAGGGGTGGTTGTGGATAGAGGCTTAAAATGGTTTTACCCATTCATTGTATTAGTGAAATGAATTTAATAAGTTGAGCCAGAATGCGCCGTAATTTTTTCTTG
>CAYUNA010000092.1:0-11102 GCA_964445895.1 uncultured Saprospiraceae bacterium
TGCCCTGACCAGCAATGTTTGACGCCTTCTATTCAAATTAATAGAGAATAAAAAAGTTTATAAACACTCACCTTGAGTCGTGTCGGAATTTATCTTCTGACACGGCTTTTTTAGGTATTTACTTCGCGTTCCTTAACAATAGACTTGTTTGCAAATAACTAACAAATCTTTCTTTCCCTCCTATCCCTCTAATTTCGCGTTTTTAATATTTCTCCTCCCAACATAGTTTTCCCTCAATTTGTAAAATAACGCTATTCAAAATACTGTCTGGCAAGTACTCAATTAAAGAAAATGAACAATCAGTTTTTATATTCAAAACATAGCAACTCAATCTTTGATAGCAAGATGCTAATAGGACTTTCATTAGAGCAAAAACACCTCTCAAAGTTATTCTTGCTAATGGTATTAGTATTATTTTCAAATATCGCTTTTGGAAATACTTTTTTTGAAGATAAATTTAAAACATTTAAAAAGCAGTTGATTGAAAATTATGCATTAGACAAACATAGAGAAGAATTTTATCCTCATCAAAAGACAGATTTTCAACAATTCCGTAAGGCTATTAGTGGTCATCAATTAACCTCGACAAAAACATTGACAATGCCTATTTCAGATTGTCCCGATGTTGAGTTTATTGATTTAAGAAATGTGTCTGGCTACCCACAAATTGACAATGTTACAGCTTGTGGCGCTGCCGATACGCTATCTATGATAATTTTCACAGGTGACTTAGGAGAAATTAGTGGTTTCGAATTTGAGATAGACCTACCCGAGGGAATGGAATATGGAGGTTTTGAATATACTCAATTGGGCAATACTTCTATCGGAATTTCTGACCCAAATCCAGAACGACCCGTCTTTTTTGTAGATGGTATTACAGGTGATAGCTTGGTCATTGTTAATATTGGGATTCGAGCAAACTGTAACGTTGACAAAACCGAAATGTTATTTTTTGACTACAATTATGAATATATTTATAAAGATACTTCTAATATTGTTCAAAGATGTAAAGGCTCCTACCGACCTGAATCAGAATTCAACTCCTCGGTAAAAATGCCTGTTTTGAATATGCTAACGCCACTTTCTCCACCAGAAACAACCTTAAATTCATTAGGAGACCCGTATTGTCAAACTATCCAAATTTCTCAAGATGGATTGAGTACTTATGTAGATAGTTTTACTTTTGAAATATTAAATTTAGAAACGTTCGGTGGTGATTTGATTTTAGAATCTATAAACATCAATAATACAGCTTATCCTTCAGGCAATATTATGTATGATTCGGGTAGCATGATAACGAGTCTTTTAATTGACGGTAGTTACTTTCCAAATAACACCAATAATAGTCCAGCAGACAATCAATTCAACACGGACGAATTGGTAGTGATTGAAGTATGTTATCAATTGGATATTTGTCCTAATTTTGCTGACTTACCTTTTCGATACAACGTTAAGTTTGGTTGTGATGACGAAATTTGTGACGATTCGGGGCAAAATTCTTTCATGAACATCAAACCAACAGGCGCACTACTACCTAATGTCACCGCAATGTTCAACGCAGCAGGCATTGAAATATGTGGTGAACCGGGGGAAGTTAGCATTACGTTGAATAATCCTAATTCGGATACGGACCAAAACGTCTATACTGATATACAAATCGGATTTCAAACTTGTGACAAACCAAACCTCGAAGTTGTAAGTGTAACTGTGGGTGGTATTGCCATTCCGAATACTTTTTATAGCTGGGTTGGTGATGATATCAATATTGATTTAACAACCAATACTGATGCAACGCTTGGTTTAGTAGATTATGATGATGATGGATTTTTTGATGATTTACCAGGTGGTGGTTCGATTACGGCCGAAGTTTTAATTGAGATTTCTTGTGGATTGAACCCGGATGATTGTGCGGTCATTAATTGTCAAGATGTTCAATTTTATGTGGATGCTAAATATAACTGTGGTAATTCGTTTAAAGACTTCCCTGTCCCAGATGCGTTTAATTTGCTATATGGGCCGACTGCGGTTTCCAATCCAACAGAAGCTGAATTTGGAATAACAGGGGTATTTGGATATGACCTGGGCACTTACAGTAATAATGGAGCTCCTTTAAGCACGGGTGAGAGTTCTGTTGCTGTTGAGTTTTGCTATACTTTTGAAACATTAAATATTCAAGATTGTCCAAGTGGTTCGACCAATTTTTTCAAAGTAGATTTTGTGGGTGCACCGCGCTTCATGGAAGATTTAGAGTATACTCCTAACTCAGCTAGTTGGTCAACTGACGGAGGGGCTAATTATACTCCAATTGCGGATTCAGATGTCAACTTAACCAAGGCTGATAATGAGAGCGCAACTCTAATATTAAATGCGGGATCTGATGACATGAATGTTTGTTATCGATATTCTATCACCATGGATACTTGCCTTTGTGCTCCTGTGGGTTATTTTTCAGGAAATCAGCAAGTCGTTTCTAGTTGTTCTGATTGTTCCGGTGGATGTGAGATTTTAAAAGCCTGTAGAACTACTACCTTTCAAGCAAACCCAAATTGTGACGGTTGCGATTGTGTTGTTGAGCAAGGAACGCATATTTCAGAGCGCGTCAACTTTGGTTATACAGATAAAACCTCGACCACTAAGCATACCCGAGAGAGTTTGGTAAACGCAGGTGGCTCGATTGACCTAACCAGATTTCTACCTGGAGACACAATTACACATTATGATTTTTTTGTCATAAAAGATGAGGCTGCTTTAGAAAATATCGGACGTTGGTCTTTTAGCTGGTTTTTGGTTGACGACACTGAAGGTGGACAGACATCAGAAAATCTCGATTTAAGCTTAGACCCACATAACGCTCGATTAGATAAATTTCAAGTTTCAAAAGTAGGCGTCACAACTCGTTCGGATATTGATTTTAGTATATTATCTAATTGTTTAAACCCTCTTGACGGCGTTCATGACACTTATGGTTCAATATGGAACTGGTTCAACACAACTCCTTGGGATGAAAGCATTGGTCATCGAAAATCACAAAACTCCTCTAATGACCGATTTGATAATGCTAATCTACGTATTTACATCTGGAATTATGAAAATATCATAGACTGTGGAGGAACCAATGCTCATTTAGGTTCAGGCAACTGTTTTGATGAAATGAAAGATACCTATAACTTTGAGGTAGGCGATACCATTCATATCCAATGGACTGCTCCTTTTATTGTTAACCCATATAGAGCAGCAAAAAAAATCTTAGGAACGGAAGGAGCTTTGGCACAAACCGCTAAAGTTAGAACTGATTTGAGTATTTATCAGCATGACCCAATAGGAGGAAGTTCCACTTATTGTGAAACCTTTCTTAGCACAGCTTGCAGAGAGTTTAATCCAATTTACTTTGATGTAGCTGGTGAAATTAATGCTTCAACTGAGATGATTTTAGACAATTGTGGTGGTAATGTTGTTCATACTTTTACGGTCAATGATTTACCTGGGCCTGTTGGTGACCCGTGGTTTAAGCATGAGTATCGTCCATTTATGGATATCACAAAAGTCAATGGATTAATTCGTGCACCATTAGCTTATTGTGCCAATGCTCAAGTGGATAAATTAGGGGTGACTTATGACGTCTCTGTGGATTCTTCTCAAAATTTATTTTGTGTACCCGTTTCTGGATACGATGAAGATATTTGTGGTATAGATACCGATCAAACTACAGGTAATATTTTCTTTAAATTAACTGACCAAGGAGTACCTGCTCTCGGTATTGGCTTCGATAATTGCGATACCCTTAGGTTAAGTTATGACCTATGCATGGTTTGTCCGCAAGACATTACTGGCATTTCTGAATATGACTTGTTCTATGATTGGTCGTATGTGAATACTCCGAGGGCAAGGGGTACAAACACCGGTTTTAACCAGTATTTATGTACCATTACTACCGAAGTTAATGAAGCTAATTCTGTTTGTGATGAGTTCGGTTTTGGCCAGAGCAGTGACTGGTACGACCAATTAGGACTTGACTCCTTATCTAACAAAACAGACCGCCTAAGTGAAGTCTTTTTGCTAAATGATAATCGTAATCCACAAGCTCCTGTCACCATAACTAATAACGGTGCAAACTTACTAGCAGCAAGCTCACCAGGAGTCAGTGTAGAAATACAAGAAGTTGTCATACACAATACGGATGCCACAATGGGCGCAACAGGTGTAGGCGCATCAGTAACCATCCCTTCAGCAGTAAGACTAGAAGATGTTTACACCGATGCAGCGGGCACAATGCCACTTACAAAAACCTTGGTTTCAGATGATGGCGAATACAAAATTTACAACATTAGTTTACCTTCAGATGCTTACGCTGCCAATGAAATGAATTCCATTTTTATAGGAACTACCCTACTCTTTTGTCCTGACCCTAATGCTCCTTTACCTAAGGTTTGTGTGGCTTCTTTTTCTGGCTGTGCTCCAGAGGCAATAAAAGCAGCTTTGGGTAATGCAGGCGGATGTTCCAGTTCAGAAATTTGTTATGCGTATATTTCAGGAGAAGTAGGCTTACAATCGGAATGGTTTAGCTTACCTGATTCTTCCGCGCTATGTGAAGAGATTATTTTTAATGTCAGAATCAAAAATGTCAAAGAATTAGTTCTATTAGATTTGATTCCTAATTTTGACTTGCCTCCAGGTATTCAGCCGATTTCTGGCTCTTGGGAAATTTCTTATCCAGGTGGTGAAGTTGCTCCGTTAAACTGGCAACCAATTGGCAGCGACCCTGATATTGTTATTGGCAATACTTATTCATATTCGGATGATGCAATTTGGAGTTCAAAAATCAACGCTGATGGTTTGCAAGGTGTTTCTGTAGCCAATACAACGCTGGATAGCAATAAAGTTGCTTTTAGATTTAGAGCCACCACCAATTGTGACGAGTTTTTATCTGGATCAAAATTACTAGTTGAAACCACTGCCACTGATCCTTGTGGCGCAAGTATGATAACTTCTGGAAATACTGAAAGTCCAAGCGTAATTATTGATAATGCCAATCCAGAAAACTTTGCTCAAATGCTCTTGGTTGTTAATCCTAAAGATGTAAATTGCATGGGTAATGACAATACTTTTGGGGTCACCGCTATCAACATAGGAAACAATTCAACATCTGATTCGGTGCTTATTTGCTTGACTTTACCAGAAGAACTTGATTTCACTTCGGGTTCAGTAGTCTACACCTCCCCGGCGGGTTTTATGCCGAATTCAGTAACCGAAACAACTATTGGAACAGCCAACGAAATCTGTTTCAATGCTCCCGCAATTGGAGCTTATGGAACATTCAACTTTGAGTTTTCTGCTGCGATGAATAATAATGCTGAATGTGGAAAAATTAGAGTCGGTACAGACATTAAATCTTTTGTCGATATGATTACTTGTACGCCTGGCCCACCTTCCGAATGTGGTGTTTTTGTACAAAACAGTATTGCATCATCAGTTAGTGTTGATTTAAATCCACCTTTCGCCGCCGAAGATTTAGTAGTTTATACAGATTGTGCTACTGACCCCAATAATGTTGCCCTGTATTATGAATATACCATAAATCACGATGGACCAGATGCTGTTGATCAAAGCTATACTGTTAATTTTTATGAAGATATTGATGGAGACCAGACTGTTAATTCAAATATTGATGTTTTATTGGGTACAGAAAATGGTACTTTTTCGGTGCCTAATGGTGAAACCATTCAAGTAAGTGGTAGCATTAATGTACCAGCCGGTCAATCTTGTCCTATCCTTTTTGAAGTCGTTTACAGTAGTACCAGTTGTACTTGCGACCGCGAAGAGCAATACTTTGATAACATTAAAAATCGAGCTTTAGTTGATTATCAAGAACCCATTATAATGTGTCCTAATAGTTGTATAGAAATTGATGTTTGTGATTTCGTAAGCGTCTCCGCAGACTCTATTCCTTCTGCTACAGGATTAGATTATGAATTGACGATTGAATGGGCAGGTTTAACGACCTATACCCTTCCGTCCCCTGGAGGTCCTGATGAAAATGTTACCCATGAGGCACTTACCAATAACGATATAGAACCAGCATTAGGCAACCCTTTGATTGCAGAAGCAAATACAGGCAATGGCTACCTTGTAGCAGAATTTCCTTATGTCGTAAATGTTGATGAAGTATTTCTTGGTGGTGGAAATGTTGCAGGATGGGGCAATGTAATTCATGTATATGGTGGAGCAGAACTCTTATTCGAATACTCTTTAGATGGTCTCAACTGGACTCCCGCAGGAAATGGTCCTATCATTCCAAACACAGCAATTATTCAAGGTACAGTGATTGACCCACCAGTTGCAGGTAAGTTTTTTAGGATAAGTTCTAATGGACAAAATAGCAACTGGGCCACTTCAGAATTCAGATTAGAAGGAACTAGTATCCCATTTGAAAGCGCTAGCCCAGTTACTCAATCAGGCAATACCGTTTCTATTTGTATTCCTGAGGGAGTTGGTCTTGATACCCCTTGGACAGTTGATTTTGTTACTGGAACTGGTGATTGTGAAGTCACAGAAACCATTGAGATTTATCAACTTCAAAATGTAGGCATTACCATCACAGGAGATACCGTTGCTTGCGGAAGCGAATGTTTAGATTTAGAATTAATCATTCCAAATGATGCGGATGGAGATATGACCGTTAGTTGGTCTCCAGCTAACCTTATTGATAATCCAACTGCGTTTAGAGTAGAAGCCTGTAATTTAAGCAGCACAACAACTTTTGAAGCAACAGTCACTTATGCTGATGGCAATTGTGTAGATGTAATTCCCTGGACAGTTACTTATCTAACACCTCAAGAAATCAGTATCCCGGATTATGGTTACAACTGCTTTTATTACGTTGACCCACCAATATTAATGGCAGATATGGGCTTTGATTTATACAACTGGTACGAAATCTCCACTGGTTTTGAAATTTTAGAAAACAGTAGCTCCAGTAATAATTTTGCCCCAACTGAGGGAGGAACGTACATCGTGAAAGCTACTTCCGAAAATGACAACTGTCCGGCAATTTCTATGCCCGTAGTGATTCCGACAGATGAATGTCGAGATTACGGTGACTTACCTGATTCAGATAATGAAACAGGCACAAGTAATTATCAAACCGATGCAGCAAACGGCGGTCCGAGTCATGTCATTATTCCAGGTCTATATCTTGGAAATATTGTAGAACTTGAAAATGACGGTGTCCAAAGTATTGATGCAATGGGCGACGGTGCAGAAGAAGATGGAGTTGCCATCACACCAAACCTTAATCTCGCTCCAAGTAATGTCATTCGATTGCCGCTCGGCGCAGTCAATACTACTGGTGAAACAGCCTATATAGAGGCATGGATTGATTGGAATGGCGACGGAGACTTTGATGACCCAGGTGAAATGGTCGCCAACTTTAATGATGCCAGCGGCAGTTTCCCAGCAGAAATGATTATTCCGATTCCAGTGGGCGCACAGCAAGACCAAAATTTAGGTTTCCGAATAAGAATAAGCAATATGAGTAACATAACTCCTGTTGGCCCCGCGGATTCTGGTGAAGTTGAAGATTACCTCTTGAGAATCAGTTGCCCAATAGGACAATGCTTGACACCTACTATCGAGATTAACAGAGAATAAAAAATCAGGCGATGCCTCAAAATAAATGCTGCTGGTTCTTTTTCAAACGGGGCAAAATCTGTCCTCGGCACAACACAAATGAGTTATTTATAGGGACAATCATTTTAAGATTAGGTATTTTCTTTGGAAACGTGTACTTTGATGCACTTTTAAAAATAAAACACCTTATACATCATTATGAAAGTAACATATCTACCTATTTTATTACTCTTTTCGTTATCAACTACACTTAGTTTTTCTCAAAATGATTACGAAGTACTGCTACATACTGGACGTCAAGTTTTCCCTGAAAATACTCAGGATTATGCAAATACTGCAACAATAGCTGCGGATGAAATTATGGGCAATCATTATTACAGATTGCTACAGTTTTACGAAATACCATCTTCTAACCGGTTGCAACAAATCAAAAATGAAGGCATTGAGCTATTAGAATACATTCCGAATAAAACTTATTTAGCATCAATTCCAACCAATTTTGACTTGGATAAGCTAATTGGTTTAAATGTAAGAAGTGTTCAGCCTTTAAAACAAGATTGGAAAATTAGCCATAATTTAAAAACGGACGATATTCCATCCTGGGCAAAAAAGCAAAACCGAGTAGAGGTTATTTTAAAATATTATAAAAATTTGCTACACAACGATGTCTTGTCTTTTTGTGAAGCAGATGATATTAAAGTCTTGGAGGAAAATGGCTACAATAATTTTCTTTTAGCAACGATTTCTTCAAATGAAATTAACAAAATTGCAGCACTACCCTATATCGCTTTTGTAGAATTACGTCCGGCACCAGATGTAAAAGATGACACTCCTGGTCGCTCGCTACATCGCTCCAATGCGATTGACACCAATTTCCCAAGTGGACGAAGCTATACCGGAGAAGGAGTGAGCGTTTTGACTCGTGACGACGGAAATGTTGGCCCACACATTGATTTTCAGGGCAGGTTATTCCAAAATAATAATATAGGCCTTGGCGGCGATCATGGAGATGGCGTATCTGGCATTTTTGCAGGTTCGGGAAATCTTGACCCTCGTCACAGAGGCATGGCAGCAGGAGCAGATTTATATGTCATCAATTACAATGCTTCCTTTTTAGACAATACCATGGATTTATTTTTTGACCAAAATGTAATTGTCACCAATTCGTCCTATAGTAATGGATGTAATGATGGATACACAAATACTACACAAACAGTTGACCAACAAATCTGGGATAATCCAACACTACTTCACGTCTTTTCAGCAGGAAATTCTAACAATAACGACTGTGGTTATGGTGCAGGAAGTCAGTGGGGCAATATCACTGGTGGTCATAAGCAGGGAAAAAACGTAATTGCAACCGCCAATCTCAATGTTAATGGGGGACTCGTTGGTTCGAGTAGTCGAGGCCCAGCGCATGATGGTCGCATCAAACCAGACATCGCTGCTCATGGACAAGACCAGGTTTCTACTGACCCTTATTATGAGTATAGTGGTTTTGGCGGAACTTCTGCAGCAGCTCCAGGTATTGCAGGCATCACCGCTCAACTACATCAAGCTTATTCAGAACACAATAATGGAGAAGTTGCCAATTCAGGATTACTCAAAGCGATTTTGTTGAACACTGCAAACGATTTAGGGAATGAAGGTCCAGATTTTAGATTTGGTTGGGGACACGTCAATGCTTATCGAGCAGCATTAGCGATTGAAAATCAAACCTATTTGATGGATACCATTGAAATGGGAGACCATCACCTACACACTTTTGATGTACCTGAAAATGTAGCGGAGGTTCGCATAATGACTTATTGGAGAGACCAGTCAGGTTCAACTTTTTCTACAAAAGCGCTGATTAATGATTTAAATACCATGCTCATTGACCCGAATGGAGAAGAGCATTTACCTTGGTTGTTAGACCCAACTCCAGACCCTGTAACTTTAAATGAGCCTGCTACGCAAGGGGTTGACAATTTGAATAATGTGGAACAAGTGGCTTTAAAAAATCCTGCAGCAGGTACTTATACCCTTGATGTTTCGGGTTTTGAATTACCGTTTGGAGCGCATGGCTATTTTGTAGTTTGGGAGTATCGAATGAAAGATATTACAGTGATTTATCCAATTGGTGGAGAACGTTTAGTCCCTTTTGAAACGGAGCGAATCCACTGGGATGCAGAAGGTGACGAAGGTCAATTTTCCTTAGATTATTCTTTAGATAACGGCTTGAGTTGGATTAATATCAGTGTCGTCAATGGTGACGCTCGTATATACAACTGGCCGATTCCAGATGCGATAACCGACGAAGCGATGATTCGTATTAGTCGAGATGGAATAGAAGATGTAAGTGATACCACTTTCAATATAGCTAATACACCTTCAGGCCTTCAATTTGCGGACGATGCACCAGCAGGCGGACTTCGGGTTGAATGGGATGAATTGGAGGATGCGAGTAGCTATGATTTTTACATTCTTGGAGAAAAATACATGGAAGTTGTTGGAACGATAGACACTACTTTCTACGACATCCCCACAACAGACCCTTTCGAAATCTTTTGGGTTGCAGTATCCGCTAATTTCGACAATGGAACGAAGAGTAGAAGAACGATTGCCATTTCGGGTGGAGGCGCTTCTCCTGTAGCCAATTTTGACATTTCTATTCAAGAGCCTTGTGCCAATCAACCCGTTATTTTTACTGATAATTCGATGGTTTCTGCGGGGTTTGTGACCTACGAATGGAATTTTGGTTCTACATCTATTCCTTTAGCCGCAGATGGCCCTGGCCCACACGAAGTGACTTATGCATTATTGGGTGGCGAACGAACAGCGACTTTGACCGTAACGACTCTTTCAGGTACAAACACCTACGAAAAGTCTGTTTTCGTCAATACAAAACCTTCTGGAAATTTCTCTTTCGAAATTGGTAACAACGGGGAAGTAATTTTTACCGCTGATATTGACAACTTCGATAGTGTCTTATGGAATTTTGGAAATGGCGATTCCAGCACCGAACAAAACCCCGTCTACACCTACCCCAATGCGGGACAATATACCGTGGAAATGATTGCAACGAATGATTGTGGCGACCGTGTCCGAACAAAAACTGTGGACATCTCGACTGTGTTCACCACTGAAGTTTTTGGCAATTTGACTTTGGATGTCTTTCCAAATCCAACGAATGGACAATTTAATTTAAGTATTCAAAATGTCACGGCTGCCAATGACCTATCATTTGAATTGACTGATTTACAAGGTAGGGTCATTGAAACGAAAAAATTAGCAACTCAGACTGGAGAAATTTTGTATCAATTTAATCAAACAAATATCGCTTCAGGGATTTACTTTTTGAAAATAACAGATAGACAGCAGTCGGTTGTTACGAAAGTTTTAGTGGAGTAAATTCCTCTAAATTTGAGAAGCAAGAAAATCTTAGGAACGCGAAATAAATAAATTGACATTCTTGAGAGAGAAAGTTTGGTCTT
>CAYUNA010000093.1:0-11086 GCA_964445895.1 uncultured Saprospiraceae bacterium
CGGGTCAAGCAGCCGATTTGTTGAATTTCTTAAATCTCAGATACCAAATTAACCACTTTTGTAGATAAAATCAACTTGAAATTTTGCTGCGTTTGCCTTGATTTCATCATTTACAACTACCACCAATCAACGAATAAATCACTTCTGTCTCCTCAAAAACATTTGCATCTACTGATTTTCCAATGGCATCCATGACATCTTTCAACGTCGCATTATCAGCCGAATAAGTAAACGGGCATTTGGCCAAATCAGGATTATTAATCGTAATTTCTGCACCAAAAATATTCGTTAAATCATCAATGACACGTGCCATATAAGTTTCATTAAATTCCAATCGCTTGGTGTGCCAATACATATCACTTGGCGTAGACTTTCGAATGCGGGACAATGCCTTTTTTTCTCTATCGAAAAGCCCTTTGATACCTTTAGTGAGTGCAACTTCACCACCGCCGCCTTTAGGTTGAAGGGTAACATTACCCGTTGCAACATTTACACTTGTAGCAGTAACCGTTTCGTTAGTGTTGACGTTAAATGACGCTATTCCGGAGGTATTTATTTGTTCCTGGTCAGTCGTAATGACAAATGTTTTTGCATCCTCTTTTATATCAAAAAAAGCGACACCTTTTAACTCTACTGCTCGATTACTTTGCGTAAATTCAACAGGATATTTTAAGTAAGAATTTTCATTCAAATGGGCAATGGAATTGTCGGGAAGTGTGATACTTTTGGTTTCAGATTCACCCGTCGTAGTCTCCTGCCATTCTATTGGCGGTTCGCCGCAACTCATTAAAAATAAGGTAATAAATATCAGCGCGAGTTGAGAAATTTTGTGTTGTTGCATTTATTTTTTTTGCCCAAAAGTAGTAACTTTTTACAAATGCCAATCATTAGACTTTCTGAATGAGGTTTGAGTGGCTTTAAACTTGCTTTTTTTACCTTTTTTTTTCTTTTAAATTAGTCAAATCATTAGCGATTGTCCTTTTTTTAATAGAAAACTAAGAACAGTAAAGTAAGTTGCTTTGAATTATGAGAAGCGAGAAAATCGCAAGATTTTCGAGCTTCAAAAAACTTACTCCCCCGCGCCGCAGGCGCGGGGCGGGGGGTGTTAAGGGAGCAAAACGGTTTTTGCAAACCGTTTTGCTCCCTTAAAATCCCTTTGTGAAAAAGTTTATTTAAATTTTCTCAAAGGGTGTTTGAGGGATAAAAAGCGTTTGCAAAAACGCTTTTTATCCCTCAAGAACCCCACCCGCGTTGCCGCAGGCAACGCGCATTGTTTTTATAGGGTGTCGAAAATTGGAAATTTTCGACACCCTGATAAGTCAAAAAACTTTTGTTACACGGTATTTAAACTCCGAGCGTTTAAATTTTATCTAATTTTACTCAACGCAAAAAAGGCTTTTCTAAACACACGGGTCAGAAAAGCCTTTTTATATAAATCAAACGCCCAAAAGCGCCTTATTTTGCTGCAAAGAATTCTTTCACTTTATCTTTGTGAATCATTTGTTGCTTGTAAGTATATTTCCCTGTTTTAGGATCTTTGATACTTTTTACAACTTTAACGAAATCTCTACCAGAACCTGCATTTGCTGCACGTTGTCCTACTCTGGAGTTCTTAGATACTTTAGCCATGACGGATAAGTTTTATATGTTGATGATTGAAATTGAATTTAAAAGATGTCCAAATGTATAGACAAAATTTTAGAAAATCAAATATCAATTAAAATTATTTAATCTCACGGTGAAGAGTCACTTTCTTCAAGATTGGGTTGAATTTTTTCAATTCCAATCGGTCTGGTGTGTTTTTACGGTTTTTTTGAGTGATATATCGAGAAGTACCTGGCTGACCAGAAGCTTTGTGTTCTGTACATTCCAAGATAATCTGATTTCTATTTCCTTTGCTCTTCTTAGCCATCGCTTATTGAATTAAGAATGAATAATATAGAATCAAAAATGACAAGCACAATCGATTCTTAAATTTTTAAAAATGGATTAAAGCTTTACGCCAGTATTAACACCAGATTTTTCTAACTTTTTCAAGTAAGCATAAATCCCCAATTTGTTAATGTTACGCAATGCAGAAGTTGTGATTTTCAAAGAAACCGTTTCACCAGTTTCAGGAATGAAAAACTTCTTGGTAATCAAATTTGGCAAAAAGCGTCGCTTCGTTTTGCGGTTGGAGTGCGAAACGTTATTTCCTGTAATTGGACGTTTTCCTGTTAGTTGACAAATTCTAGACATGATTAAAAATTTTGAAAAAGGTCAAATCTAAAAAACGAATTGAATTTTAAATTTGACCTTTATTTAAGTGACCGCGACAGGATTCGAACCTGTAACCGCTTGATTCGTAGTCAAGTACTCTATCCAGTTGAGCTACGCAGCCATTTTTAATGAAAATGAATAACTTTTACCTGAAAAATTATTCTCTATTTCAAAAATCACTTAACACATTTTTGCTAAGCGGCTGCAAAGATACTATTTTCCTAAATTAGATAAAAGTATTTTTTAAAGTTTTTTATACTTTTTTTTCAATCATTTTTAAAGTAGTCTAATTTTGTTTTATAAATCGTTGATTAGCAGTATTTTCAAATCCTAACATAGTCATAAGATAACTTTCAATTTCATTTAGAATATAGTCATTGCGTAACATCAGTTATAACTACTTTGTATACATCACCAAAAAAGAAGTGAATTTTTAGACAAAATTCTCATAATCAAGAATTAAGGAATAATCTTTGTAATAAACATTCATTCAAAAACGCTATATATATTATCGCCGCCACTTTAAAGTTTTCAGTGAAATTTCCTCCTACCAATAACTGAAAATTAATTTACTTTTAATCTGTTCAACCAGAAGAATGAATCTTATTAATCAACTCGTTCCTGCTATCTTTCATGCTGATCGGAAGGTTTTTCGACGAGCTAGACTCATTTTAAAAATTGATGCGTTGATTTTTTTAGCATCACTATTTTTTATTCCATTTTATTATTTTATTGGTTTTGTTCAGGGGAGTTTTGTAATGACTTTTGCGATTATCTGTTCGATTATTTTTCCTATTTTATTGAAGGTTACTAAAAATTTAGACGGGAGTGGTCATTTTTTTGCCTTTGCGAGTATCACTGTTTTTTTGAGCCTGATTTGTCTTACGGGCGGTATGCATTCACCGTATTTGGTTTGGTTGTTGACCGTTCCGCCGATTACGATTTTATATATGAAAAAACGGTCTGCTTACATTTGGTTATCCGTTTTGGGTCTTGTTATGATGATTTTTTGTGGTTTAGAAATTTCAGGAAATCCTTTACACAATTATCAGTCAATTCAGTGGTTCGCACCGACTCTTTTCTTTAGTTTCACCATGGTTGCTATAATCTGTTTGGCAGTCGTTCGGCTGTTTTTGAATGGATTTAGAAGTTTTAATAAAAAGTTGAAAATCAGTAATCATAACCTCCAACAATCCAATCAAGAATTGGAACGGTTCGCGTATATCGCTTCCCATGATTTGAAAAGTCCGTTGCGAAATATAGTTAGTTTTGTTAATTTAATTGAGCGTCGATATGGAAACGTTTTAGATAAAAATGGAAACGATTATCTTGAAATTGTACAAACAAATGCACGGCAAATGCATCGTTTGGTGGAAGATATTTTAGAATATTCACAAACGAATAATAAAGAACTTAATCGCGAAAAAATTGATTTAGTTAAAATTTTGCTACAAATTACTATGCAGCTACAATCCAATGAATCTTATGTGCCATCGGAGGTGTTATTTGATAAAATACCGCTGCTTAACGCTGATGCTGCTACTATTAATCAGTTATTTCAAAACTTAATTGAAAACGGTTTGAAATATAACGATAAAGATGTTCCAACTGTACGTATTGAGTTTTTAAGAAAAGATGAAGGGCTTTATTTTAAAATATCGGACAATGGGATTGGTATAGATGAGGAGTATAAAAAAAGTATTTTCGAAATGTTTAAGCGGTTGCACAATCAAGAAACCTATAAAGGAACCGGTATTGGTTTGGCCATCTGTAAGAAAATTGTGGATTTGTACAATGGTAAAATTTGGGTGACTTCAAAAGTAGGGGAGGGGTCAACTTTTCATATTGTTTTTCCCGAAAGTATGTTGGCAGATAAAGTTTCTAAAGAAGTTGCGAAAGAGGAATTGGTTGAAATATTTTAAAATAAACCTGAGACCTAAGCAGTTGAGTTTGAGCGTCAGTATTATCGGTTACTCCTTAATCTCCCAGATAATGATACTCCTATCATCACTTCCAGACACTAAATAATCATTAAAAGTTGACCAATACAAAGCGTTCACCGAATTGACATGACAACCGTGCCGAATGGTATCTAAAACCTTTAATAATTCAAAGGTTTGAGCATTCCATATTTTAATGGTTTTATCGCGACTTGCCGTGGCAAAAAGATGTCCTTTTGGGTGAAAAAAGATGTCATTGATGGTAAACCAATGTGCAGGCTGAGATGATACTTTTTCAAAATTGTTGACGATATTCCAAACATTTAAATGCGCATCCCGACCACCTGACATAAGGTGCTGATTATCAGGGTGATATTTGATAGAGAAGACAGAGTTTTCGTGTGCATTTTCAATTGTTTTTTTCAAAATAAAGGTCGCTGCATCCAGTAAATAAATAGAATTATCACTTGCCCCAACTGCTATTTCTTGCCGTTTTTTATTAAAATCAATACACCGTAAACTCTGGTTGGACAAATGAATGCTTTCGATGGTTTTTGCTTCTGAAATTGACCATTTTGTCAACACACCGTCACCGCCTACAGAATATAAAAAATCGTCAATTTGCAACATTCCATAGATGCCTTTTTTGTGATGTAACACGTTTTTAGTGTCTTCTGGTTGGTCTAAATTCACCCAATGTGCGCCGCCATTCATATTGCCTGCCACGAGTCGATTTTCCTTAGAAATATTGCAAAGCGAGAAGATTTGTGATTCTACTTTTGCAATTAACTTGCCCAGGTCAGGGTCATTGAAATTCCACTCTGCCACCCAACCTTCACCCGCTGCGGAACGAAAATGTTCCGCATCTTTGCCTCGCGTGAGCGCAAAAATGGAAGCGTTATGCCCCGTTAGTTGGGCGATTTTTTTGATGTTTATTTTTTTAGTCAAGTGATTGAAAATTTAGCGGCGAAGTTCTTGATTTTTTTCTAAATAAATTGTCTTTTTGGAGAAAGTTGAAAAAGAATTTTGAAATGAAAGCCAAGACGGGTACTTTGCCGTATGGAACGAGTGGATTTGCACAACAATCAAATTTGGGCGCGGCTGACGATAGCACTTTTGTGGTTGCAGATGTTTTATTCACTGGTTGCTATTTTCATTTATTATAGTTTGTATTCCTTGATTGCTCAACAATCTATCGGATTTGGATATAGTCAGCCACATCATATTTTGGAAAGTAAACTTTTAGAAATGGAATTTCCTTTATCCATCCTCACCATTTTATTTTTCTTGATTTGGTTTTGGCGAACTTATGCAAATTTTCATGTTTTACATTTCGAAAAAGCCAAATTTGATAAGATTTGGGCAATTGTTGGTTGGTTTTTACCATTTTTGAATTTTTATATCCCGTTCGCAATTATGCGCGAAATTTGGTTAGAAAACCAAGACGACGACGAGGATTTTGTCAATGAAAAACGGTATCGCTGGGTTATATGGTGGTGGGCGTTTTTTTTGATGCAGTTTGTTTTTCCTGTAATTACAACCATTTTATATAAAAATGCTACAGAAGGAATTGCTACTTTAAAAATGGTTTATTTTACGTTTATTTGCAAATATTTTTTCATCATGGTTTCCGCAGGTTTGGCGATTATGCTGGTTTTTAAAATCAATCAGTCCGAGCAGAAATTACGAAAAGAGCAGAAAGGGTTGGATATTTATGACCATTTGGTTCGCTAATAAATTCAGTCCTAACGTGACGCAATTTTTCAAATTGCGCTTTCTGCTAACTGCAAATTTTCTATAAAAATAACAAATGTAACAGGCGCAATTTGAAAAATTGCGTCCCGTTAAAATCCAAGAAAATAACAAACATCAACTCCATGACACTCATTCAAGACTGGAAAAATCGTCGGCAACAACAGAAAAAAACGCACAAAAAAGTAGTGCGCCGCTTGCGACAACACAAAGGCAAACGGCTGAATGAATTCGGTGCGAAAGTCCACGAAGAGGTCTTCGCCAAAGTCGATTGTCTGGAGTGCGCCAACTGCTGCACAAGCATTCCGCCGATGGTGAATAAGACGGATGCGGCGCGGATTGCGAAGCTTTTGGGTATGAAAGTGAGCGCGTTTGAAGAGCAATATGTGACCATAGATGAGGACGGTGATCGCGTGATGAATACGACTCCCTGCCCGTTTTTATTGGAGAATAATCATTGTACCATTTATGAACATCGTCCGCGCGCTTGTCGGGAGTATCCGCTGACGGATGATTTTCAATTTGCCCATAATTTAAATCAACATGCGGTGAATGCGCAGTATTGTCCCGGGGTGTTTCATATTTTGGAAAGGATGAATCAAAGGATTCCGTAAATTAAAAACTAACTATGAAAAAAATCCTAATCACTGGCGCAAGCGGCTTCGTCGGCAGTTTCCTCGTCGCCGAAGCCTTAGAACGCGGCTTGGAAGTCCATGCAGGCGTCCGCAAAACGAGTAGCCGCAAGTATCTACAAGACGAGCGAATTCGATTTTTTGAGGTCAACTTCGCGGATGTGGACGGCATGACGCAGCGTCTGCAAGCCCAAGGATTTGACTACATCATGCACAATGCAGGCATTGTGGGTGCACCCAAGCGCGAAGATTACTTTAGAGTGAACTGTGAATATACGGAGAAGTTCGTCGAAGCAATCGAACGGGCAGATTTGGATTTGAAAAAATTCACTTACACCAGTAGTTTGGCGGCGTATGGGCCAGCATCTAATGAGGATTTAAGTGATTTTGTGAAAGAGGCAGACATTCCGAAGCCAATCACAACGTACGGCGAAAGCAAGCTAAAAGCCGAACAATTTTTGAAAAAACAAGACCAATTGCCGTGGTTGATTATGCGTCCGACGGCGGTGTACGGCCCGCGCGAGACGGATATTTTTTCGTTTTTTCAAATAGTCAATCGACGACTGGAGGCGTATATTGGTTTTGAAAAACAGCAACTGACTTTTATCTATGTCAAAGACTTGGTGCGGGTGATGCTGGATGCGACGTTGTCTGATTTTCAGCAAAAAGCGTATTTTATTGCAGATGGAGATATACACCCGGCGCAGGATTTAGGGAAATATGCTAAGCAATTTTTAAATAGAAAAACACTGACAATCAACGTGCCGACGGGATTGGTGCGAGTGATTGCATTTTTGGCGGAAGGCGGAGGGAAGTTGATTGGGAAGATGCCGACTTTTAATCTGGAAAAAGTGGCGGAATTGCAGAGTAAGAATTGGCGGGTAGATGCGTCGGCAATTGAGCGGGATTTTAATTTTAAAGCAGAATATAATTTGGAAAAAGGGCTTCAGAAAACTTTAAATTGGTATAAAGAGAATGAGTGGTTGTAAATTTGTTTTATAATTAAAATAAATATTTATTGAAAATCAATTTTTAACTGAACCATTTTTCCATACACCACCTTCGTATTTTAACAACTCTTTTCAAAATTTTAAAAAACAACCTATCGTTTAAGCTTTACTTCACAATTTTTAATGGTTTGTTAACAAGAATCCGTGTGCAAAAATACTCTTCTTTGTACACGATAGTTCTAACGGACGTCGTTTGTTCCAAAACTTATTATTTATAGGAAAACCTTCATTAGGTACTTATATACTAATTCACTAAAAAGCTTCACCATGAGAAATGAGTTTGAATCTGAAAAAGAAAAAAAGAATCGCAAAAGAGGTATTTTAATTGCCTTTTTCTTTCATGCCGCTTTGGTTATCTTTGGTTTATTGCCATTTTTGACCCGAGAAGTGAAAGAGCCGAAATACGAAAAAGTGATTGAAGTTCAGTTTGCACAGTTGGATGCTGCTTCCAAAAAAGCGGATGATAAAGCTGGTGCAAAAAAGAAAACGGAGGCGAAAAAGAGAACGGAGAAGAAAGTGAAAAAAGTAGAGCCTAAGAAAAAACCAACGCCGAAACCAGAACCTGTTGTGAAAAAACGTAAGCCGGTGGTGACTTCAGAAGCGAAAACGCCGCCTATCAAAACCGACCCAACGCCGACTAAAGTAGAGAAACCAACGCCAAAACCAACGCCTACTCCTGAGCCTGTAGAGGAAGTGGAAGAGACTTCGGACGATGCAGAGACAACCGACGCAACGACGAAAAGCGATAAGGAATCTGCTGGGACATCGGCTAAAGATGGCGCGGGAAAGGGCGATTCTGGAAAAGATAAAGGGGAAGGCAAATCTGGTGCGGGTAAAGAAGGTGATGATTTCAAAGGAACGGCGATTTTTAGTCGAAAAGTGATTTACCGTCCAGATATTAAGAAAATTGTAAAAAAGAATGGTCGAATTGCCATTAACTTATGTATCAACAATGAAGGTCGTGTCATTTATGTAAAATACGATAAAGCATCTTCGACGATTCGAGATACAGACAATATTCGGAAGACGTTAGAAGCGACGAAGTTGTATAAATTTGAGCGGGATTATAGTGTACCAAAAGAGCAGTGTGGGAAGTTGACTTTTATCATCGAAAACAATTAATCCGCAATACAAAGAAACAATATTAGATCATTCAATACCGAAAGGGTAGCAGCTTGAAAAAGTTGTTGCCCTTTTTTTTATGCCAACTTGCAACCTGCTAAAAACGCTCCTTTTGTTGTACGTAATACAAATTAGGTGAAAAATGCTAATATGTCTTCATCAAAAGTAGCATTAGCTTTTTTATCCAACCACATTTCTCTAATTTTACCAACCTTCTGAGAAATGAGCCTTTTTTCATTGTTAAATGAACTTGGAGAAAAGCAAAACGTTAATTCAGAGAATAATTTTCTAATCAAGAATTTGGCAGTGGTTCTTAATTACTAAAAAACTGACTTGCTATAAAATATTCATTGTTCAAATTCTAAATAACTTATCAACTATGCGTAAAGTTTTACTTTCCACATTTTCCCTATTATTATGTAGTGTGGCGTTGATGGCTCAAAGTCCAGCAACAACCGATATTTCTAAAATAACTGCACCGATGAATCAGGTGAAAATGACTGGTTTTGAAGAAATCGCTCGGCCGAATGTACCCGTTGCGAACAATCCTTTGGCTAATGGACGAACAGACCAGGAAGCCTTGATTGGTACAACTATTTATGACTTGCAAACCAATGGTGCAGTACAAAACCGATTGGTTCGTAATGCAGACAATAACGAGTTAGCGGCAGTTTGGACTCGTGGTTTTTCTGAAGGCGATGGCTATGCTGACCGTGGCGCTGGATACAACTTTTTTACAGATAATGCTTGGGGTGAAGACCCAACGGAGCGTATCGAAACCGTACGAACAGGCTGGCCGTCAATCTCTATGATTGCAGATGGTAGCCAAGTGGTGATTGCTCACGCAAGTGATGCTTCGTTAGTAGTCAACCGTAATGCAGGTGGTACTTGGGTAGAATCTACGATTCCTTCTAATGTACCAGCAGCAGTTGGTATGTTGTGGCCACGTTCTGTAGCAGGAGGTCCTGATGGCAACACCATTCATGCAATGGCAATTACTACACCTGTAGCTAATGCTGGTGCATTATTTGAAGGTGTGGATGGTCATCTGTTGTATCACCGTTCTTTGGATGGTGGCGCGACTTGGGATATGGTTGATGTAATTATTCCTGGTTTGGATAATACAAAATTCAATAGCATGGACGCAGATAGCTATGCGATTGATGCGGATGGTGAAAACGTAGCGATTGCTTTGTTTTCTGGTTTTGGTGACGTAATGGTTGCTAAGTCTGAAGACAATGGTTCTACTTGGACATCAACTGTTATCCATGATTTTCCATTTGACAATTACGTAGCTGATACTGGTTATGACACATTGGCATTAGACCCACAAGAAACGGCTGACGGACCAAATGGTACGGCTATCCAAACTTCTGACGGAACCGGTGATGTTATCATTGACCAAACAGGTATGGCACACGTTTTTTATGGTGAAATGTACGTTCAAGACATTGATTTAACAGATGGAAATACAACGTTTTTCCCTGGCTGGTTCGGTGTTCGATACTGGAATGAACTGCATGGTGAAGATTCTACCCGAGTGGTAGCAAGTGTATTGGATGCAGATGGTAATGGAACTTATGACTTGGTAAGTGGAGACAATATTGCGGCTTACTTTACCTCTTTGACATCTTTCATTTCAGCAGGTGTAGATAACAATAACAATCTTGTGATTGCGTATTCTGCCTTGACTGAAAATTTGACTAATGATAACGCTAGTCCTAATGCACAAAATAATCGCCACATCTTATTGTCTGCTTCAACAGACAACGGTGAGACTTGGTTGGATACGCCAGTAGACGTCGTACGTGAAGATGTTGTATTGGAGCCAGACCTTTTTCCAGCAATTACAGCGGTTTTCCCTTCTGTTTCCCGAAATATTGGTGACAACTTAATTCATTTAATTTATCAACAAGATTTTGAGCCGGGCTTGGCTATTCGTGGTGACGAGGACCCAACAGGTACTAACTTTATTAGCTACGTTGCAGTAGATGTAGAAGAAGTAGGTATTGTAGGTACAAACACAGAAGTAGTAGATGCAGATGCCTTCAGCTTCGAATTAGCACCAAATCCAGCAACGGATGCAGTTCGTGTTTCTTACGAATTGCCTGAAACATCTAAAGTAACAATGACTGTTGCTAACATGATGGGACAGACTATCAGAGTAATCGAAAATAGCAATCACTCTGCAGGTATGTTCTCAACGCAAGTTGATTTGGATGGTTTAGCACATGGTGTTTACTTGGTTACTTTCCGAGCAAATGATCGTTTGGCTGTACAAAAGTTAATCGTAGAGTAATCTATCCTGGCATACGGTTCACAGCGCATGGCGCACAGGACTGTAGCTTAGGAACGCGAACTAAATAACCTT